>CATZIR010000071.1 GCA_958420145.1 uncultured Eubacteriales bacterium
AAAAACCAAAATACGAAGTTACAAAAAGTTACACAGTTAACCATAGTGCAGAACTGTTAGAATTTTTGCTTGACAAGTGCAAACTATCAAGAACCAATGCTAAAAATTTGCTAACCAAACATCAAGTGCTTGTCAACGGCAATGTTATTAGTCAATACAACTTTATACTCGTAAAAGACGACGAGGTTAAACTCACAAAAAGGTCGGTTAAAGACGAGTTCATAACTCCAAGCAAAAGCGTCATCAAGCAAAAAGTTAGACTTCCGTTTGAAATTATCTATCAAGATGACGACATAATCGCAATTAATAAACCAGCAGGCTTGTTGTCGGTCGAAAGTGATAGCGACAGCGAATGTGCTTACTCCTACTTGCTAAAATATTTTCAAAATGTTAGCAAGACTAATAGGCCATACATTTTGCATCGAATCGACAAGGAAACATCAGGCGTTTTAATTTTTGCCAAAAATCCAATCATTCACTCAATGCTAAAACTAAAATGGAATGAGTATGTTAAAACAAGAGAATATATCGCACTCGTCGAAGGTGAAATGGATAGACAAGAAGGCACTTATGTTTCCTATCTAAAACAAAATAGCAACAATATGGTGTATTCAAGCAAAGACAACAGTGGTCAAAAGGCTATCACGCACTACGAAGTGATAAAGAAAAATAAAGATTACTCGCTACTTAGAGTGCTAATTGATACGGGTAGAAAAAACCAAATTAGAGTTCATATGCACGATATTCATCACCCAATCGTTGGCGATGAAAAATATGGCTTTACCAAAAATCCACTTGGTAGGCTCGGCCTTCATGCATCAAAACTAGAATTTATCAACCCAAAAACAAAAAAACTAATCTCTATATCAGCGCCAGTCCCACAAAGTTTTGACAAGGTATTTGAAAAGTAACCACTTGGGTCAATTTTGGGACAAGTCTGCCAGTATAATATTTATGGTGGTGATTCACCAAAGGAGATATTATATGGAAAATTTTTGGTCGAATGAATATATTGATGAAAATACAGTCGCAATGACACGAAATTGTGGTCCAATTACACATACTGAAGCATATACAAAACAGTATGGCGAACCATACTTAAACGACGACATAAAAAAACAACATGAAATATCTAGACAAAAGCAAAAAGAATTGCAAAAAACTCAAAAAATGCATTTGCCTACTAAGAAAAAAGTAGAATATGTTCCTAAAACTGATATAAATACAAGAAAAAAGTATAAAAAACATAATAAGTATAAAAAACGAAAAAAGCAAAAACGACCAAACGCACTACAAACACAGTCCATCAAAAAGCCTAAAAGAAAATCAAAAGTGCCAAGAAAAAAAACTCTATCGTATAAAATTAGACGTGCTTTAGATTTTAAAGTTAAATATAACCTGAGTTAAGGACTAGAACTTTTGAAACTAGCGGAATAAAATATAGAAAAAATGTAAATTTGATATATATTCCTTTATTTTTAATTAAAATCATCTATGTAATATCACGATTGTTTGTTAAAAATACAATCATGACAAGTTTTTTAATTAAGTTAATGTGTTAGATTGTTATTTCTTTTTCTTTTCATTCTTCTTCCTCTTCTTCTTTCTCTTTTTGTGACGAGTAGAGAAAACGTTAATATAAAAACCAACCCTATAAACAGTAAAATTATTATCGGAATATCGTCTGAACTGCTTTGCTTTAGATCAGGATTTGGATTAACAGATTCTTCTTTATGTAAATTTATTATCATTGTTGTGTCTTTGGAATTATCCTTGTTTTCGCCCACATAGATTGCAGTTGCGCTTATTAAATTATCCACCAATAAATCTGAATTTTCCCATTGCCAACCAGCAGGTAAATTGATATCAGACAAGCTTGTTGCATTGCCAGGAATGTTTATTTCACTGTTGGGTTTTATTGGCACTTCTATCGGCAAAATTTTAAACTCTAAAATTAAACTTCCCGTGTATTTTCCCATTCCTTTTATTATGATTTTAGCAATGCCAACATTTATATTGTTTTTGTAGGAAATGGTAAAATCTATATTTTCAATTAGAATTTGTGAATTTAAGATTAAATTTACCTTTGGACAAAGTTTTTGACCAGTAAAAGAAACGGAAGAAATGTTGCCGTGTTGAGCAGTAGAAATATCAAATTTTTGTTCAATTTCTTCATTTTCTTGCAGAACTGTATAAGCTTTTATTCTTCCAGCATAATTTATTTTATTCCAACCATAAGAAGATTTGTAGTATGTGTTTTCACTTGAATTAAGTGAGTATAGAATATATGCACTTCCGCCACTATTGCTACTGACGTTTACAACAACAGAGTAGTATGTGCCATTATCAATTTTTGCCAAATTATTTAGTATAATCGTGTGATATCCGCCATAATCTAATATTCTTTCTCCACTAGCTGTTAACTTTCCACTTTCAGGGTTTTCTGGATCGGTTAGGTCGGTGTAAACCTTTACTTGGCAATTTAGATTATAACCATAAGTGGCGACGTTGACCGCCTTAACATATTCGTTATGTTTTTCATCACCTTTTTTTGCCATAAAAACATTTGAAACGCATTTTGAATTGTTTTCATTTCGCATTGGTGCTTCTAGAACATTGTCATAAAAATAGTTAAAATCAAATTCCGACTTGTTTGCATATTTAAACCCGCAAGTATTACCAATTGCACTATCATAAGAAAGGTAAAAGTAAGGAAGAGAATTATAGCTGTTTTTAATTATCCAACCACCATTTTGACTAGCAGTTTTTGGCTGAAAATTGCTTGCTGGAATTGTATCGTCCCACCCAACAATAGTCATTGCGTGAGAAATGCCATCACGAGCTTCACCTTTTGTGTTGTAATAATTTACTTCTCGAGCATTGTAGTATGACCCAGTCACAGCACCATATTTGGCAATGGCTTTTTTTATTTCAGCTATTCTGTATGGCCCAGTATTATATAAGTCAATTTGTTCGGCGTCTAACAGTCGATATAGATTGTTTTCATAAGCATCAGCTTTTGCAGCCACATTTCCAGCTACAGGGGCACACCATTGGGATAACATTAAAAATGTGTTATGCGAACTTCCTGTTACATTCCATTTATCATTTGAATAAACGCCAATAGTATTTCCAAGTGGGTCGGCATCTCTATTATGTGTTCTATATGCAATTTGTGTTGGAGAAAAACGCAGTGTATCTTTGGTGTTGTTGTCCAACTTATCTTTTAAAACTGATGTTTCAGACGCACTTGCAGTTGCATAAGCCCAGCAAATATCCGTGTTTCCTTGGTCAAGATTTGGAGTTACGATATTATAATCGCAACTGTTATATTTCTCTTGATTAGCAATTTCATCAATACTTAATGTGTTAGATGTTGTGTCAGCGAAAACAATATCGTGCTTAACTATAATTGTAAAACATGATAAAAGCGATATTAAGATTGTTAAAACAATAATTATTTGCGTTTTTTGTCTTTCAAGATATCTTTTCACAATACAATTGATAACACATTTTGCTATTTGGAGCAAATAAAAATTGGTAGTATTAAAACTCACATAACACAAGACAAGGAACTATACAATATTCCTTTTTGTCTTAGTTTCAAAAATTAATAACTAATGCTCAATTTTTTTGTGATTTTGTCTTAAATAAAAAAATAAAAAAGCAATCTAAATAGATTGCTCTTTTCTAAGTCATTTGGTAGTCCCAAGGGGGCGACGCGTTAATAAAACAGTCCGGTGTGACTGTTTTTAGCGAATTACCAAAGGGAATGGCAAGCCGGGAGCAACGATGTTGCGGTCTGGCACCGACAGGTGTCGAACTTCGTTCGAGTCCCCGACAAATGGGGTAGCATCAAAAACAAAAAAGCAACCCAAATAAGGGTTGCTTTTAAGTATGTGTTGGTAGTCCCAAAACACAACAGTTTGACATACTTAAAAAGTTATTTTATTGTGAAATTGTAGTTTCAAAGCACACAAGAAGTTTTTAGTAAATGTTGGTTTAATAATAGAGAATGGCAGTGTATAGACTTTGTAGCACTTATTTTCTTATCAGCCTTAATTTTAATTTATAACGGCTCTCTGTAGATTCTCACTTGAGTTTTATTTTTTTTAGTAAGCAGTAGATACAGCACAAAAACCGAACTAAGCAAAATTATGATAATTTTGCACACGCGCGCGCAGGCGTGCGTTAGTCTATTATTATATTTTTAAATAATATTATCAATCATATCGGTCTATATCATTCTTTTATGATTATAATATATATAATATATAGGAAGGTCATTTGTTATTGAGTTTTAAGGTGCAAATCTCAATTTGTTGTTTAGATTTGAGGTGGAAAAGTATTTTTGTTGTTGAGTTTTAAGGCACAAATTTTTTATAGTTTGATGTTTAGTTTTAAGGTACAAACTTCCGAACACTAAAATTTTAATGAGCCTAAAAATCGA
>CATZIR010000072.1 GCA_958420145.1 uncultured Eubacteriales bacterium
AATTCTTAGTTCTATTTGAGAATAATCAGCACTAATAATAAAACCGTTTTCTTCTCGTGGTATAAATAGTTTTCTTAGAGTTTTGCCTTCTTCGGTCTTGATTGGAATGTTTTGAAGATTTGGTTCAGCACTAGAAAGTCTACCCGTGGCAGTAAGCGTTTGATTAAACACTGTGTGAATTAAGTCGTCACTATCCATCATTTTTTCAAAGTCTAGAAGATAGGTGCTATACAGTTTGATAAGTTTTCGGTATCTCAAAATCTTTTCTATTATTGGGTGAGCGCCAACAAGTTTATTTAGGACATCGACGCCTGTTCCAGAATTTTTCTTTGGTTTTGGGAGCAATAGTTTATCAAACAAGAACTCGCCCAACTGCTTTGGTGAATTTATGTTTATGTCTCCACCACCAAGTACTTTTATCTCATCTAAAATTTTGTCTATCTCTGTTTTGTATTCGCTTATAAACTCTCCAAGCAACTTACGATTAACCTTAAAACCATCAACTTCCATTTGGTATAAAACATCAATGAGTGGAAACTCTAATGTGTAGTATAAACTATCTAGTTGCTCAGTTTTAAGTTCTTCAAAAAGCACCTTTCGTGAATAGTTAAGACAGCAACAAATATCTTCGCTATCAAACTCGTAACGACTAATATAGAATTCTATTTTGTCTAGTCCTTTTTTGTTGCCACTGGTTAGATAGCCTGCAAGTGATACATCAAAATCTGCGCCACATAGTTTAACGCCATATGGTCTTAAAATATGTTTAAGAGCCTTTATATCTAGGCAGGTTTTTTTGATGTTTTCGTCTTCCAGTATTGGTTTTAGTTGCCACAAAACTTGTGCAAGATTTAGTCCCAATAAGGAATTCTCTTGTTCTAGTTTAACAACATACTCTGTTTGCTCGTTATATGCAAAATGAAGGTCATTCTTGATAAATAAAGCAAAATTTTTGCCTTTATTTTCTTGCATAACTGCATTTAGTTGAGAAATATTATCAATATAAACTTTGCTTACTTTTGACTTTTCGTTTCGCACTAAGTCTGTTGCAAAGATGTTATTTCTTGCAAGCAATGACTTAAACTCATAATGTACAAATTGTTTGTAAACCTTGTGATTATATGGAAACTCATATGTGAGATTATCTAAAGTTATATCTAGTGGCACATTTGTGTTGATTGTAGCCAAAACTTTACTCATATAGGCACTTTGTTTGCCGTTAATGAGTTTTTGCTTTTGAGCGCCTTTTAGTTCGTCTATGTGGGTGTATAGGTTGTCTATGTTATCGTATTTTTTTATTAAATCTTTGGCTGTTTTTTCGCCTATTCCTGGCACACCTGGAATATTGTCACTACTATCTCCCATAAGTGCTTTGAGTTCAACTACCTGATATGGTTTTATCTCCATTTTTTGCATTAGCGAGTCAACTGTCATAACATCAATATCGGTCACACCTTTTTTTGTTAGGTGGACTTCGGTTGTGTCGTCGATGAGTTGAAGCAAATCTCTATCTCCACTAAGAATAACTGTTGGCAAGTTGAATTTTTTAGAAATTGAGCCAATAAGGTCGTCGGCTTCCACCCCTATTTGTTCAACGATATATATGCCCATATCTTTCAAAATTTCTTTTAAGTTTGGTAGTTGCTCTGCAAGTTCTAGGGGCATAGGTTTTCTTGTGCCTTTATAGTCTGCGTAGATGTCGTTTCTGAAAGTATGTTTGCCTGCGTCAAAACAAATTGCAATATATTTTGGTTTTTCGCTTAGTATAATTTTTGTTAAAAGGTTACAAAAACCATATATAGCATTGCTATATTCTCCACACGCATTTGTTAGTAAAGGCAATGCATAATATGCCCTATTAATCAAACTATTGCCGTCGATAACCACAAGTTTGTCCATTATTTTCTCCTATTTCTATTACAATTAAATTGTAAATTATAAACTAAATTTTATTAACTCTAAGTGCTTTTGGGTAGTGGTTTTTTAGTTTTCCGTCCACCAATTTATAGCCGCCCAAAGCAAACCCATTTGCCATAATAACGCCATAACCATTAGAACTATTTTTCTCGCAAATTAAGTCAGCATTTAGTCGAATTTCGTTAAGACTAAGTTCTACACCAAAAGCATATTTTTTTAGTAGTTCACTGTCCATTTTTAGGTTTACATAGTTACTAAGTAAACTAGCATATGCACTAAAAAATTGATGATGAACTTCCAGCCTATTTTTGATAATTTCGCCCAAAATCACGCCTTTTGTGAGTGCGTTTACGCCATTAACATCAAGCAAGTTGTTTTGTTTTTCTAAAACGCAAATTTTTTCTTTATTAACTAGAAAATCAAATTTTTCATAACTATTCTCAACTAAATTTTGAACAAAAAAGTTTTTTATTATATTAAGTTCGCTTGCTTTTAGTTGCAAATTTTGTGGCTTTTTGAGTTTGCTATCATCTTTACCACCTTTTCTTAGGACAGCGACAAATTGACCTTCGCCCTTTGCCTTGTATGGCACAAAGTGTGCCGTTTTTTCTAAGTTAATGTTATTATCAATCACTTTCCCAGTTATCGTAACATCTGTTATTCTATCATCTAGTGGCAAAATTTCGTAGTTATAATTTTTTGCAAAATCGTTTACCACGCTTTCGTTTTCGACCAAGTTGTATGTGCAAGTGGAATATACAATCGTTCCACCGTTTTTTAGCATTTTGTCAGCCGACTGCAAAATTTCAAGTTGTCTATCTTTATTAAAGAATTTTAGGTTCTCGTTCCACTCCAAAATGGCTTGCTTGTCTTTTCTAAACATTCCTTCACCACTACATGGGGCGTCAACAAAAATGTAATCAAAAACCTTACTAAATTGCTTTGCTAAATTTTGTGGCGTTTCGTTAGTCACGACTGCGTTTTTAATACCTAATCTTTCTATATTTGAATACAAAACCTTGGCACGCTTAGAGTCAATTTCGTTGCTGACAAGTTCGCCACTACCATTCATTAGCGAAGCAATTTGCGTAGTTTTTCCACCTGGACTAGCGCACAAGTCTAGCACCAATTTATTATTAAAATCAAAATTTCTCACGCTCGCCACTGGAATCATACTCGATGGCTCTTGAAGATAAATCGCTCCAGTTTGATGCAAAATTGTATTGCCTAATTTTTCATCGCCCAAAAGATAAAATGCATTATCAAAATATGGAACACTTTCTAGTTTTAATCCACAATTTTCTATAATAGGCTGTGGATTTGTTTTGAAACTAAGAAACCTAATTCCACGAACAGGAGTTTTTTCAAACTCTAACTTGTATTTTTCTGCATCTTCTGTGCCAAAATCTAATTCAAAATTTCGTAAAAACTCTTGTGGCAAAGAAATATTTTCTAAGTCAACCTTGTTTTCCACTAAAAATTTTTTTCGATTTTTTTTACTCACGAAATAATTATAACAAATTTTTATTAAAATAAAAAATTAAAAGTCTAAATTTGCATTAAAAAAGCAAGCATTTTGCTTGCTTAAAAATTATTTGATTGGCTTAATAACTGTTTGTCCACCCATAAATGGAACTAGAACTTTTGGAATTAAAATTGAGCCATCTTTTTGTTGACATTGTTCAACGATTGCTGGAATAACACGGCTTGTTGCAAGTCCACTACCATTGAGCGTGTGAACATATTCGTTTTTGCCTGTTTCCTTGTTCTTGAACTTGGTGTTGTTTCTTCTTGCTTGATAATCTCTTGCGTTAGAAACAGAAGATACTTCCTTGTAGATGTTCATACTTGGAATCCAAACTTCGATGTCGTAGGTTCTTGCCATAGATGCACTGCAATCTCCTGCAGCAAGTTTACTTGTTCTAAAATGTAGTCCAAGTTTTTCTAGCAAAATTTGTGCCTTTCTAACAAGTTCAGCAAAACTTGCATCACTTTCGTTTGGTTTTGCATATTGAACCATTTCTACTTTGTTGAATTGATGACCACGAATCATTCCACGCTCTTCTGAACGGTAACTTCCTGCTTCCTTACGGTAGCAAGGTGTGTAAGCAAAGAATTTTTTAGGTAAGTCGTCACTGTCTAGCACTTCGCCTGCATAAAGGTTTACAAGTGCTGTTTCGGCAGTTGGTAGTAAAAATTTCTTGTTAGGGTCGCCATTTTCGTCTATTACCCAGTAAACTTCATCTCTAAATTTAGGAAATTGACCTGCACCAAAACCACAACTTTCGTTTAGTTGATGTGGTGGCAAAATAAATTCATAACCATCAGCCAAATGTTCGCTAACAAAGTAGTTTAGTATTGCCCATTCTAGTCTTGCGCCAACACCTGTATAAATCCAGTAGCCGTTGCCTGATAGTTTTGCACCACGCTTGTAGTCAATAATGCCACAACTTTCGCATAGTTCTACATGGTTTTTTGGTTCAAAATC
>CATZIR010000073.1 GCA_958420145.1 uncultured Eubacteriales bacterium
GCTAAAACTGCTCCAGAAGGGCTAGACTACTTGCAAAAATCTTATGAAAGTTTTAACGTGTCTAAAAGTGTCATTCGAGATGACTATGAAAACTTAGGTGATTTGGCATATGAACTAGGTATGATTTATGGCGAACAATACGAAGATGATAAAGCAATCGAATATCTAAAAACTGCATTTGATAGTTATAGAACTATTTGCACTTTCCAAGATAGATATAAATATTTTTCTAAATTTGAAAACGCATATGCTGCACTAAGACAACTTTTGAACGAACATGATAGATTACGAGAAATGAGCAAGATTGACGACATTTATGACGAATTAGACTATTAAGAAAAAATGAATTTATAAGCCATTCTGTAAATAGTCTTTATTCTCTATGAAGTCGCTTTGATTTGTTTAATGCTAACAAAGGTAGGTATCACAAAGCAAAGTGGAATAATATAAGACAAATATTGAAAATTTTTTAACTTATTCTTATATAAAGGTGATATTTGTTCCAACTAAATTTTACAGCAGACTAAACTATATTATTGAGACAAATTCTTTATGTATATGTTTATGTTTCTCTTTATAGCGACTTAGAAAATATTCGTATCATAGTATATTAAAATCTAAACTCGCTGATAAGACTAATTATCAAATATTTGCTAGTAAATTTTAGTGAGTGGACACCAGTGAGAGATAGTCCACTAAAAATTGTCAAAACTTTTGTCAATGTATCATTGTATTTTTCTTTTAGGTGTTTTGAGTATAAGTTTTGATAGCGAATAAGTGTATTGACAATATCTAGTGGCGATGATATAATTTTTGTATGAACGAAAATGCTAAAAGATTAAATAGGTGGTATGAGCTAAACATTAACGACAACGAAATATCGTGCGCCGATTTTATCAATAATTTTGCCACAAATGATATGAAGAATTTTTTAACATTTCTTGGTAGCATAGACGACAAAGTTTTGAACTTTGCACTAAAAACAATCTTGCAAGTTTTTGACGAAGCACAAAACAAAGACAAGACATCAAAAACAGGTTTTCGTGCAGATGTTGGTCAAGATAGAAGCGTTGGCATTTTTTCCATTCACTATCTGTTGCTATCAAAACCAACCAAGTTGTGGGCAGAAGACGAAAATGGCTCTGTTATTAATTTGCCATTAGGTGATAATCAAGAAATTGCAGAGATTAAAAAATTCCATAGACTAAATTGCTACATAGGACTAGAAAACTATACAAAACTAGATACGCAGAATAACAAAGTTGTCACTACAAAAATTTTTGTAGTAAACCAATTAGAACATAACAAAGAAAGCGTAAACTTGTTCGAATGTTATCACACTAAAGGCAAAGATATAGTCATTAAAAAAACAACCGGTTTTAGCGATTGTAAAACAAATAATCATTTTAATTTTTTGAACTTGCAAGGTCTAAAAACAAAAGAATACACATTATCTTATGAACAGACCAACGAACAAATATTGTAATAAACAAAAATGCTAACCTTAGTGGGCTAGCGTTTTTTGTTATTTGTCAAAGTTAGTTGCAAGTCTCAAAAATTGCAAGTATTGGTGTTTTTTATGCTTTTCTTGTAATATTTGTTGCTATACTACGCAAAATTAATATATAATTATATATTAATACGGAAAAAGGGTGAGTTATGTCGCAATTTGTTTATTATGTAATTGCATTGGTTTTTTGTGGTAGTCTGGTAGGGGTTGGATTACTTGTAAACAAAAAGAGAGAAAACAAGTTTGGTTTATTTCTAAAAATTATATCACTACTCGTTGGAGCAGTGTTTTTAATTAGATATATGTGGAAGACAGATGCTATCGAAAATATGATGGCACTAATGAACACGCCATTCTCAACAGGACTAGAAAATGTTTTGGCATTATTCTTGGTTTGGTTTAGTTATGCTAGTGCCTTAATCGTGTCGCTATATGGCTTTTTCAAAGTTAGGATGCTAGATAGGTTTGTAAAATACTTTGCACTCCCAGTGAGTCTAATTAGTCTAATCTTTATGAACTTTCATTTCACAGCAATTATCGGTGCAGGCGCAACAAGTGTATATTCTTTTAGGGGAATAATGTTTGCAATCGAAATGGGACTTGTTCTAGGTTATGCAATCTTGGTGCTTATTGTAAAAACCGATTGGGCAAAACTAAAAGCAAAATTTGTGGCTATCAAAACTAGAAAGCAAGACAAAAATTTGAGCGAAGACAAAAAATCTGTTTCAAAAGAGCAGTCAAGCGAAATTATAGTCACAACGCCAAAACAAAAAAAGACTTTCAAACAAGTTATGGAACTATGTTGGGACAAAACCAAAACATTTTTTAGCAAGTATTGGATTTCAATCTTTGCTTGGGTAATAATTTTGCTTAGTGTTATGCCAGCATACACTTTCCAAGGACTATTTGGCTATATTCATCAAACATCAACTTGCAAAGGCTTTGAACTTCCACACAGAGTGATACTCTATATTGGTTTAGTTTTACCAGTCATAATTCACTATTCACTAAAAAATCAAGAATACGAAGAAAAGAGATTTTATCTTCTTTATATATGTTTAGGCACGTTACTGAGTTTTTCACTTCATCACAAGTTTGAATCTTTCCTAGACCCTGTAAACTGGCCACTTCACCTATGTAACACTGCGATGTATATTATGCCTATCGTGCTAATATTCAATATGAAACGCTTTTTCTATTTTACATACTTTATCAATGTTGTAGGTGCGTTATTTGCGATGTTTATGCCAAACTACGATGCTACAACAAATATGTTTGCAACAAGAATGCTTGTGTTCTACATTAACCACTACATCGCTTTCTTTATGCCAGTACTTTTTGTATCTCTCAAGATGTTTGAAAGACCAAAGTTCAAGCAGTTTATCTACTCAATGATTGGCTTTTTGGGTTACTTTGTACTTGTGTTAATTTTGAACGCAATGTTCACAGGGCTTCACGAAATTGGACTAGCAAGCAAAGCAACAGACTTTTTCTTTGTTAACAGTGACTTTATTGCTGACAAACTTGGCGAATGGTGTAAAAGGCTTATGGACCATACGGCAGTTATACATGTTGGCAGAATAGATATGAAGTTCTACCCAGTTTATCAGTCAACATTCTTTGTGGTGTATGTGCTAATTGGTCTTGCCACTTGGTTTGTCTACGAGCAAGGCTATATCATCACAAACTCATTTGAAGATATGAAACAACGAAAGCAAGCAATCAAACTAGAACAAATGGCGTTAGAAATAAAAAATAACGGAAGGAGTTTAACCGAACCTATGGAACAAGAAAACGAAAACAAGTTGATACTAAGAAATTTCTCTAAAAAATATGCTAGCAGTAATGTCTATGCAGTAGAAAATGCTAACCTAGAAGTTGTTGGTGGGGAAATTTTTGGCTTCTTAGGACCAAACGGAGCAGGTAAGTCAACAATCATCAAAACTGTTGTTGGCATTCAACCAATAACCAGTGGGGACATCATTGTTTGTGGCTACGATGTTAAAACACAAAGCGTAGAAGCAAAAAGACAAATTGGCTTTGTGCCAGACCACTATGCTCTATACGAAAAACTAACAGGTAGAGAATATATCAACTATATTGCCGACCTATATAATGTTAGCCAAGAAGATAGAGAAAAGAGAATTAACGACTATGTTAAGCGTTTTGAACTAGAAACAGCATTCGACAATCAAATGAAAACCTATTCTCACGGTATGAAACAAAAAATTGCCATTATGTCGGCGCTTGTTCATAACCCAAAAGTTTGGATTTTGGACGAACCACTAACAGGTCTAGACCCAAACAGTATTTATCAAGTAAAAGAGTGTATGAAAGAACACGCTAAGGCTGGCAATATAGTATTTTTCTCTAGCCACATCATTGATGTTGTAGAAAAGATTTGCGACAGAATTGCAATCATCAAAAAGGGTCATATTCTAACTTGCAAGTCGGTTAAAGAAATCGAAGACAGTGGAACATCACTAGAAAAATTCTATATGGACACAATCGGTCAAAGTATTTATGAAAACAAAGGTGAATAATGGAAACTAATCAAACGGCTAAACAAAAACAGCCTAAAAATTATGGGCAACTAAAACCACTTGTTATGTTGCAACTAAAAGACAAGGTAGATTTTTCCTTCCTAAAAAGCAAGAAAAAAACGCTTTTCAAGGTAATTTATAGTCTGCTGTTTTTCGGTGGACTCACTGCACTAATTTACCTAATGTTTTCGCTTGTTATGAAGTTTGGAATTTTCTCCTTTCTTCAAACAATCAACTTTAGGGCATATCTAGTTCTAATGACAATACTGTTCTGGCTCTCGTTCTTTTCGTGCCTAGTTAATGTTACAAAAACGCTATACTTTTCAAAAGATAATCAAGTGTTAATGACT
>CATZIR010000074.1 GCA_958420145.1 uncultured Eubacteriales bacterium
TAGAAGCAGGTCAAAAAGAGTTTAACGAGTTTGGTCTAAAACTTTGCTCAGTTGTTATCGAAAACATTAGCCTTCCAGAAGAAGTTGAAAAAATGCTCGACGAACGCACAAAAATGGGCGTTATGGAAGACAAAATGGGAACATACACACAATTCCAAGCAGCACAAGCAATTCGTGATGCTGCTCAAAACCCAAGTGGTGGAAATTTGGCAGGTCTAGGTGTTGGTCTTGGCGCTGGCAGTGCAGTTGGCAAAATGTTCAGCGACAACCTAACAGTAGAAAACAAAAAACCAGCAGTAAAAACTGTAAAATGTGACTGTGGTGCAGACATTCCAGAAAATGCAAAATTCTGCCCAGAATGTGGTAAAAAACAAGGCTATTCTTGTCCAAAATGTGGCGCTACCCTAAAAAAAGGTGCTAAATTTTGTAGCGAATGTGGCGAAAAATTAGTTAAAGACGAAAAAGTTTGCGAATGTGGAGCAAAACTTAAAGCAGATGCAAAATTCTGCCCAGAATGTGGTAAAAAAGTAAATTAGTATGGGAAGTTTAGTTAGTAGTTCAATCAAAAAATGTAAAAGTTGTGGTGGAAACCTTGTGTTTTCACCATCTTTTCAAGAACTAGTTTGCAATAACTGTTCAAGTCAAAGCAAAATTGAAAAGAACAAGGAATATGTAAAACACAACTTTTCATCTGCTGATGAAACTAAAAAAAGTAGGAAATTTAGTGGTTATGTAAAATGCAGTAACTGTGGTGCTAATGTGTCACTAAAAGACAACATTTCGGGAATGTGTCCATACTGCGACACTGCAGTTGTTGCAAGAGTAGAAGATAAGGACTTAGAAGAGCCTGACTTTGTTGTTCCTTTTGCTTTTAACAAAGAACGAGCAAGTGAACTTTTCGTTAAAAATGTAAAGAAAAAGTGGTTTTTGCCAAACAAATTCAAAAAAGCACCACAAATAGACAAAATTAATGGTTTTTACTTTCCTGTTTGTTCGTTTGATGAAAACACCTCTTCTACCTACGACGGCAAACTAGCAATAGACAATCACCATACCGACAGCGAAGGTAGAACATACACCACAACTTCATATCGTCATATTCATGGTGAGAAAAAACTTACTTTCACCGATATTATGACCGAAACAAGTTCTCAAATGAGACAGGACGAACTAGAAAAAATAATGCCTTACGACACTCGCGAGTGCTACAAGTTCAACCAAGATTTTCTAAGGGGTTATAGTTTGGAATACCCTAACGAAAATGTTCAACAATTAAAAAAAGTTGCTGATAACATAATAGATAGTCACATTGAAAATGCGATTTTGTCAAACTATCACTACGACAGAGTTTCTTACCTAAATGTTAGCACAACAAGGTTTGATGAAAAATATGCCTTTGGTGCTTTGCCTGTTTATGAGTTCACTTTGGACTACAAAAACAAACCATACAAAACTTTGGTCAATGGTCAAACAGGTCAAATTGGTGGTGGTCTTCCAAAATCTAAGGTAAAAATTGCATTCTTAGTTATTGCAATTTTGTTAGTTATTGGTGGCATTGCAGTTTTAGTTGCTCTAAGCGGGAATACTTAGGATAAAATAAGCACAACTAAGTGCTTATTTTTTATGCTTATAAGACCTATTCTATTGATATCAGCCTTTTTCGTAAAAATTTTTTTGGGTATTGACAATTTGTTTTGAATATGATAATATAATAATCTATGGGAAAGATTAATTATATTGATTGTATATCAGAAACAGATATAGAAAACATTTTAAAAAACTGTGGCTATAAGTTGATTTCTCTAGAAGAAAGCGAACAACAATTTGGAGCTAGACCTTATAGAAAACATTTTGGAACTGTCACATGTTATTGTGTTGTATCTAAGCCTGACATGTTAAAGTTCTTGGAAAGGAAAGCTAGAAAAGAGAATTCAGAAATAGTGAATCAGCTAAACGAGGTTAAAAGGAAATTAGAATTAATTATGGCTAATTTTGGATATTTGTTTAGTCCATACTACATAGATGGAAAGGACAAAAAGAATGCATTTGAAGATTATGACTCCAGCTATGTTAGAAAAGTTGTTTTTGAAGAGTTCTTTGTTAAAGAAATAAAGAAAAAGAATAACAAGCAAAATTTATTTGAAAAAATAATAAACGAAGAGTTCGAAAGTTACATGAACAGCAAATTTTCTAATTATGCAAAGCAAAGAGATGAGTATTACCAACAACTATTTAGTGAAGGTTATGAAAAAACATTATAAGAAAAGCAAATTGCTTTTCTTTTTTGTGCTTAACACTAAATTGGCTTAAAATTGTTTTAAAAAATTGGATTCGGTGTTATCATTATACTAATGACAAACGAAGATTTTTACACTGGCAAATTGTATTACTCAAAAAGCGAAAGGCACTTTAAGAACTTTTGCGATGCTTTTTTGTGCGTGTGTATTATAATTTGCTTTGGCGTGGTGATGTTTAATTCTATATTCTTTTCTGCTGTTGTGTCAGGTTCGTCAATGGTTCCAACGCTAAATCCAGATTTTGCTGTAAATCCTACTCATCAAGATATAGTCTATGCGTCATACTACTATACTGCAAACAAAGGCGATATCGTCATTGTGGACTTGCCAGGCTTTGAGAATGATGGCATTAAAAGATTAATTGCCTTAGGTGGCGCCAATGTTTCTTTTGGTGACATATACAAAAACGACGAAGATAGCATCTATATTAATGGTGAAAAATTGGTTGAAGTTGGCTACCTAAAAAAAGATAACACAGACTGTGTTAATGGCTTTAAGCATATGATGCGAGAATGTGTGGAAAGTGGACAAGACTATTATTCTAGCAGTAGGTTGGTTCTAAAAAGGGAATGGGTAACAATTAATAGCGAAGGAGAATATCAAATTTCACTTCCACAAGACTACTGTATTTTCTTGGGAGATAACCGACCAAATAGTTATGACTGCTCCGAAATTGGTCCGCAAAAAATTTCTAGCATTCACGCAAAAGTTGTTATGATAATTCCATATGGCTACAACCTATTAACATATCTTTCTTGCAAGTTATTTGGTGCGTTATAAAAAAAGGCAATTTGATTGCCTTTTTTGTTATAAACTAATGCTAAAATACTTCATTATTCCGCAAAAGATAGAGTAGCAGAGTTTGTCTTGATATTCGTCATCTTGCAAAAGCAGTTCTTCTTTTTCGTTAGACAAAAAGCCACACTCAACGATTACCGACGGAACATCGTCACACTTGCAGATAAAGAAGTCTCCACCCAAAGTTAGATTTCTTGCATTTTCTATTTTAGATACCAACTCGTCTTTTATGCAGTCGGCAAGTTTTTTGCCTTTTTCATCGTTTTGTTGATAGAAAACTTGCGAGCCTTTTTCGCTTTTTAGGCTAAACTTATTCATATGAATAGAAATTACAGCCTGAGCACTTGCTTGCTGAATAATTTCTTTTCGTTTCTGCATATCTTCTTTTTTGAAATTTTTTGAGCCAGCATCGTATAGTCCATCTAAACTGTTTCTAGTTTTTACTACTTTGATGCCCACCGATTTTAGCAGTTTTTCGAGTTTGTTAGCGTAGATTAGGTTAAGTTCGCATTCGGTTATGCCTGTGTTTGTTCCTGTGCTACCACCGTCAATTCCACCGTGGCCAGCGTCGATAACTATTGTTAAGTTGTATGGCGAAGTCACAGTTTCGGCACTAACCAGTTTAGTTAGCAAAAAGCCAAACGAAAACAAAAAGATAGCCACCAAGCAAATAGTTAAAATACTTTTTTTAGAAAAATTAAGAAACATAAAAAACCTCTAAACTAGTATATTAATTGTTTTATAATATTATAAGTAGAAAATTAATTTGCTTGTTTTATAAATAAGTTTTCAAAATGTGGTTATTGTGGTATAATCAATGCGTGGAATTTGAAAATTTTATAAATAACAGCGACAAGATT
This sequence comes from uncultured Eubacteriales bacterium, assembly GCA_958420145.1. Classification (GTDB taxonomy): domain Bacteria; phylum Bacillota; class Clostridia; order Christensenellales; family UBA1242; genus CAKVNM01. The sequence continues at coordinate 3,956 of CATZIR010000074.1, forward strand.
ACGAGCCAAGAAGCACTAAACAAAAATGTGCTTGTTTTTGCTTTTATTGGTGACGCTGTTTTCACGCTATATATTAGGGAATTATTTGCTACATTATCGAATAAAAAAGCAGGGGTATTGCATACCGAAACAAGCCACTATGTCAAGGCAAGTTATCAAGCAAAACTGCTTGGCGTTTTAGAGCCACTTTTGACCGAAAGAGAATTGCAAATTGTTAGGTCAGCACGCAATATCAAAACTCACAACATTGCAAAAAATTCCAATTTGGACGAATACAAAAAAGCCACAAGTTTCGAAAGTTTGCTTGGCGAACTTT
>CATZIR010000075.1 GCA_958420145.1 uncultured Eubacteriales bacterium
TCATTTTTAGATATTTTTTTAGTTGATAACCAACACCACTATGAGCCACTATCAAGATATTTTGATTTGTGTTTTCAATAGAATTATAAAAGTCAACACATCTTTTGTAGAACGAGCCAAAGTCTTCTGCACCGTGTGCCTTAGCATATTCTGGGTCTTCTAAACTTTCTATAATTTTGTAGTCACGCTTAGTGCCTGTTAAATTTCCAAGTTCTATCTCGTTGATTCTATCGTCTATTAAAATTGGCTTATTGTGATACTTATTAATAATCTCTGCTGTTTGTTTTGCACGAGCAAGTGGCGATGAGTATATAACATCTATGTCTTGATTTTTTAACTTATCGGCAGTAAGTTTTGCTTGACTTTCGCCCACTTCGTTTAGTGGAACATCGAGCCTGCCCTGCATCTTGTCTTGTTTGTTATGTTCAGTTTCGCCGTGTCTAACAAAAAGTATCATTTTTTCTCCTTTTTAATGCTAACAATTATACAATAAAGTCCAACAAAAATCAACTACCTTTATTTGGTAGTTGAAAATTTGTGTGTTAGTATTCTATTTCAAAATAATCTAAAAGTTGCCTAAACTGGTCTTGCCCAAACTTGCAAGTTTCTATCAAGTAGTTTTTTTCATTTTTCCATTCTTGCAAGCCACGACAGTATAACCATTTGTTTTTATCGTCTATATAAAAAGGGACAATGTTATTTTTCAAGCATTCCTTAAAGGCTATGAGTCTCCCAACTCTGCCATTGCCGTCTGGAAATGGGTGAATAACTTCAAACTCATAATGAAAGTTTACGATATCTTCAAAGGTTACAGTTTTAAGTGAAGCATACCAATTAAGTAATTTTTTTATTTCTTTTTGCACATCTTTTGGCTTTGTTGTCTCGATTCCACCAACAGTATTTGGTATAGTTTTATATTCACCTTTTCCAAAATTCTTAGCAAAATTAGTGCCAGACTTTAATATGTTTTGCAAAGTTTTTATATATTCTTCGTCTAACTCTTCATTTGCATTATCTATAACATAGTCGATGCATCTAAAGTGATTATTAGTTTCTATAATATCGTCCATATTGATGTTTGGTGGAAGTTGCCCAATCGTTTGTGTTTCAAAAATATATCTAGTTTGGTCTTCGGTTAGTTGACTACCTTCCATATGATTAGAATTATATGTTAACTTTATCTGTGTTTCGTGATAAAGCCCATTTTGTTGTTGCAACTCCTTTTCTTTTTGCAATGCTAGTAAAACATAATTTTTTTTAATAATTTCGTTACTATCTATTTGCAAAAATTCGGCAATTTTATCTACAACGCTTTTGCTAAGACTCTCTCCCTTGCCTATTTTCGCAATAGTTCGAGAAGATATACCTAACTGTTTTGCTAAGATAGACTTTGTTTGTTGTTTTTCTTTTAATAATAGTTTAAGTTTTTTATCATCAATAATCATAATCTACCCCTAAATCTTTACTTTAATCGTAAATATTATACGCAAAAAGTAAAGATTTTGCAACTATTTTGTGAAAATGGTAAAGATTTACACTCTAATAAACAACTGGTGAATATGCAATTTGAGTATTCTTGCAACTTTGAATAGTGCAGTCATATAAAAGTTTTGTTGGTTTCTTAGAATCTTTTTTAGAACTGGTTGACTAATTCCACATATCTTGCAAAATTCTTTTTTGCTCAAATTATTGTCCTTTATGTAATCTTCTATTAACTTTGTGTTTATTTTTGCTTCCATATTTTCTCCTTCTTTCTTTTGTTTACCAATCGGTAAATATATTATATTTTGACAATTGGTAAAAGTCAAGTATTTTATTTACCAAATGGTATAATATTTTTATGAAAAATTTATTTCCACAAAGATTGAAAGAATTAAGGGAAGAAAAAAAGTTATCTAAATCAGAATTGGCAAAACAAATTAATGTGAGTTGTGCTTGCATAAGTAGATGGGAGCAAGGTCTTCGTGAGCCTAGTGTAAGTAGCATAATCATATTAAGTCAATATTTTGGTTGCACAAGTGATTACTTAATTGGCTTAGATGATTACGAATAACAAAAAAGCATACCAAATTGTATGCTTTTTTTATTTACTTTAGCGATGTATTTCTTTAATACCTATTGTGACAAACAGGCATAATGTCTAACAACTACCTAAAAACTAATAAACAAGAGTTAGTTTTTTGTCTTCATAAGACTTTTGAATTTTCTTGAATTCATGGAAGGTTTCATAGAGATTATCTGGCGTATCGTGATATAGATGCCATTTGTGACCACACTTAAACTCAAAATTAATATAACCTGAGTATAGCAAACTACCAATAAGTTTAGTGCTTTTAATGTTGTCAAGATTCAAAATGTTATCTTTTAAAAGTGCAAAATTTCTATAGCCTTGTGCAACAAGCCCCTTACTTATGTAATAAAGGTTAAAACTTGCTTCGTCTTTACTTAAATTCTCTACGCAAGCAACTCTACCTTTTTCAGTGATTGCATAAACCCCATATTGCTCAGTTTCGTTTACATATATAAAATCTGTAGTAAAATAATTAACCTTACTCAAATCTAATTCTGCATTACCTATTCTCATAGTTTATCTCCTTGCATATATAATAGCACAGCCATGGTCAAAAATCAATGACTTTTATAAAAAATTAGAGATAATTTTAGACAAATATGTAAAAAGCAAATTGCCATAAATAACAAAAAATTATTTGCTAAAAATTAATTAATAAGATAAAATAAAAATATGGAAAATTATAATGTAGAAAGAAACATAGATAGAAGTTACTATCTAACAAGTGCCGACCAATTTTCTAGGCTAAGCGAAATTATGAACCTTATGCCTGCATTTCAAGTAGGTCAAATAAAGGAATACAAATACACAGACACATACTTTAAAACACCAGAGTATTTTTTGAAAGAACTAAACGCCACAGTTAGAGTTAGAAAAACTCCAGAAAAGCAAACTTTGTCTATCGTCTGCAATGAACTAAATGAAAGACGAGAGTTTGAAATGGATATGGACTACAACTCGTCTATCAACGACAAAGAAGAGTATATTTTCTTCTTGGAAGACAAAATTCAATACATCTACACCCACAGGCTAGATGTTGATGTTGTGAGAGTGCTAAAACATCTAAAACCATTTTTGGTTATGACAACAACAAGAAAAGCACACGAGATTTTAACTAGCAAAGAATTCCGTGGCGAAGTGGATTTTGACAGAACACATATCGAAACAAAAAGAAATGTCGACGATGTCTATATTGTAAAATTCAAAAACAAGTGCTTTTTGAATAACGAAAACGAACAAACCTTTAACAGATTTGTAAAAGAATTTGAAAAAAGAACAATCTTGATTCCAATGAACGAAAAGAAACTCGACGCTGGAATGAGAGTTGTTCACAGAGAATGGTAGAAAAAAAGTGAGCCTACAATGGCTTACTTTTTTTATAGTGCTAAATCTAGTATCATCATCAAGCAAAAACCTAGAATAACAAATAGTGTGGTTAGGTTTTTGTCGTCCTTTGCACTTTCGGCAATAAGTTCGGTGCAAGCCACGCTAATCATCGCTCCACTGCTCACCGATAGTAGTAGTGGCATAATAACAGACGAAAAGTTTACAGTTAGGCACGCTAGTATTGCAAAGATAGGCTCAACAATTCCAGAGAATGCTCCCCACAAAAAAGACTTTGTTCGTGAGTAGCCTTCGCTACGCATAGGAAGTGATACCGACGCACCTTCGGGAAAGTTTTGTATGCCTATTCCAAGGGCCAGCATTATGGCACTCATTATGCCACCTTCCACACCTAAACTAGCGCAAGCAACAGCCACGCCCACGCACATTCCTTCGGGAATATTATGGAAAGTTATTGCAGAAACAAGCAAAAATTGTCGTTTTTTGCTTAAAATTTGCATTTTTTCGTTGTTTTTTGTTACTTTTTCTAAAAATAAGTCTACAAGTATTACAAAAATGCCACCCACAAAAAAGCCAATAGTAGGCATTAAAAATTTGTTACCAAACACTTTTTCGCTCTGCTCTATTGCTGGAAGAAGTAGCGAAAAAAATGCACTAGCAAGCATAACACCAGCAGACACCGATAGCATAATGTTAATAACTTTTTTGTTTATGCTCTTAAAGAAAAACACCATGCTAGAGCCAAGCAGTGTTAGTCCACAAGTTATGCTTGACAAAATTAAAGTTTGCACAATTATTGGCAAAGAAGCAAAATTTTCCATTCGTAAAATCACCTAGTTTAATTATTCATAAA
>CATZIR010000076.1 GCA_958420145.1 uncultured Eubacteriales bacterium
TGAGTAATGAGAAATAGTAACAGGCACGCCACTACCAATAATTGTGCATAAGACGCCATAAAAAGATAGTGCTACTTGATAGTAACCTAAAACTTCTGCACCTAGTTCTCTTGATAAAATAATTCGTAAGAAAAATCCTATCACTTTTAGTATGACAGAGAAACTAAGTATTACTGCAACTGCTTTGAACAAATTTTTGATAATAGCACCCCTTTATTACAAAGTATTTTATTTGAGAATTTTGTAATTTATTATAAATAAGTTATCTTTTGAATAAAATATTTTGAGGTTAGTATGCAAGTTCAAATTTTAGATAGTGAAAATGGTGTTATGTATAGAGTGCAAAAGGGCGATACATTAGAGCGTATAGCCAAAAAATTAGGCGTAGAAAAGGAGTATGTTCTAAGGTTTAACACTATTTCAAATGAAATAGTGGAGACGGGAGATATGATTTTTTTGCCCCGAAAAAACATTAGGGTGCATATTGTAGCGCCACTAGACACATTATCAAAAATTGCTCAAAAATATGGCATTAGTGAGCAAGAAATAATAAAGAAAAACAATATTTCCACTTTGTTTATCGGTCAAAAACTATATTTGTAGAATAAAAAACTGTAATGATTTTTCATTACAGTTTTTTTGTTAGTTATTTGTATTTTCTTCATCTTCTTCGTTAGAAACAAGATAAGGTTTAGTTTCAACATTAAGTTCTTTTGCTAGTTTAATATATTCCAACTTGCATTGTCTTATTAACTTTTTATCGCTTTGCCATTCATCGTATGCTTTTTTGCTTGCTTCAACAAAAGTGTCCATATTTTTTTCTACAAATTTTTTGCTGTATTTCATAAAGTCGATAAAATTTTCGCCGAACATTTCGTCTTGACTTCTAAAGTAAACATACTCGTCAGGGAAAGAATGTGTATTAATAATGGTTTCTAAATCGCTATATCTCAAAATGTAAGTTTTGTCATTTGGAATTTTAACTTCGAGTTCTATTTCATTAAATTTTATTTTTTCTAGTTTAGTATCTAGTTGGTCTATTGTTTCTTCCAGTTGTCTCAAATAAGTTTTTTTATTGTTTGTTTTGAATTCGTAAATATCTTCATAAATGTTTAATTCTTCAATTACAAAATCTTCATCTAATTTAGCATATTTTTCTACATCTTTCTTATTTGTAAAAGTATAGTGGTATGGATTACCCCATGCCTTGCTACGCAAAATATAAACTTTTTTCATAAATTCTCCTTTATAAACACTTTTAGTATTTATATGATGACATTTTATCATACAAGATAGTTGTTGTCAATAGCCTTTCTAATAGACAAGCCCAAAAAAAACACCTAACTAGACGCTAGGTGTTTTTGTTTCTATTGTTCAAAATCGCTTTTTGGTTTATCGTTTTTTTGCGCTTTCTTTTCTTCTTTGAGTTCTCTGCGTTTTTGACGAACTTGTTTTCTGTATTCTTTGTATAGTTTGATTAGTCTTAGTTCTTCTTGGTAGATTGCTTCAATCTCAATTTCAATAGCCATATATTTTTCTTTTAGTTGTTGTTGACGAGCAAGATATTCATTGTATTTTTGTTCTTTGAATATTCTTCTTTGTTCTTGCTTGTATGCTCTAATTTCTTCTTTAGTTTGTTTTGTATTTGGCTTTTGAGATTTTTGAAGTTTAACTTGCTTGCTAAGTTCTTTCTTATGCTCTCTTTCAAGTTTTCTAAATTCTAATCTTGCGTCTGCAATTTCAAACTTAACATCTTCAAGAGATTGTTTAAGTTTTTCAAGTTTTTCTTGTTGCTTGCGAATTGCTTCTCTGTGTTCAAAGTCTTTCTCAAGAGAGATGTCTCTGTTATATTCGCTTGTTCCAATCTTAACTGGTTTTGGATGTTTCTTGATGTATTTTCTAACCATAACTGCAACAACTGCGATGATTAATGCAACAGCAGTGATTAGGGTAGGGAGGATTAGCCAGTCAAAGTTTGTGCCACTATCTGTGTTAGTGTTATCGTCGTTTTTATCTTCAACTTTTGTTGAACCGATAGCCATAATGTTGTCGATTGTGTCGTCATCTTCTAGTGGTTTTATTGATGAGTAATAAGTGTCTTGTTCAATTTTTTCAACTGAAATATTAGTAAAGAATGCAGTACCTTTTGTTAGAGCGTTAGCGTTTCCCAGTGATAGTCTAACATTAACTTCTACATCGTCTGTTGTGTTTATATAGAATGTGTATTCTTTCCATTCGCCGTTTGTGTTAATGCCAGTAAATTCTTTATTTATTTCGGTTAGAGAAATTGTAGCACCATATGGGTAGTAATTTTCTGTTTTGTCTATTTGTGTTTTGTTTTCGTTGTCTTGGCTTAGGTTGTCTGTATATGCCCAAAATGAGATTTTGTAGAATGTTCCAGTAGACAAAGCAAATTTTTCGTTGCTTGTCCAGTTGTAGTTGCAATCTTCTACTGAGTGAATCATTAGCACATTGCCTTGTTTTCCTTGTGGAAGTAGTGGGTTAGTGATTCCAACTAGGTAAGAAGAGAATGCTGTGTGGTCGTTGGTATCAACAACGCCAGCCTTAACATTGTAACTTTCTGCTCCAGAAACATTGTTTTTTGTGAACGAATTTGTGTTGTATAAGCCATTAACTGCTTGGTCGTCTGTGTTTGTTAGTTCGTCAACTGCTAGGTTAACTCTGTAACTATTTGTTCTTAGACTAGCATTAAAGGCATCTTCGGTTGATGTGCTTAGTTCTACATCATCAAAGAATGCATAGCCTGTGCCGTTGTGTTTAACGCCAAGACTTAGGTCGATGTTTGCTGAGTAACTGTTTAGTCCTGTTTTGATGTATAGGGTGTATGTTGTCCACTTTTCGTCACTTTCTATCATCATTAATTCTTTTAATGTCATTGTAGAAGTGTAGAGTTTGAAGCCAGCAGATGCACCATTTGTTAGTTGTTGTGTTAGGACTTTGAATGAGAGTCTGTAGTATGTGTCAGCACTTAGGCTAAATGCTGTGCTTGTATATGTTTGTGCATTTGTGCCTTTGTTGCCAATCATTAAGATGTTGTTGTTATTTGTGTATGAACTTGTTGAAGGAATAGCATAGATGCCTGAAATCATAGAAGTGTCTTTTGTGTTGATAATTCCACTTTGTGTTGGGTTTGGCAAGGTTGCTTTGCTTGTCCAGTCCTTAACACCGTATGGGTAAGAAATGCTTTCTTCTTGGTTGTTAACTTGGTTAAAATCGCCATTTTTGATTGTTGATTCGTTTGATGCACCAAAGTTGCATTGAACGCCATTTTTGCTTGAACTTGTGCTGTTATATTCGTTAGAAGTTATTTTGTTAACAACAACATCGTCAATAGCGATATAGCCAACTGCTTTTTCTTCTTCGCCAAGCCATAGTTCTAGGAACACATTTGTATCTTCAAAACTTCTGCCTTGAATGTAGAAAGAGTATAGTTTCCAGCCATTAGTGTAGGCATCGCTTGATGAGTTTGTTATTTCTAAACTATATGTTTTAGCATAGTTAGAATTTTCTTCGCTAAATGGGTTAACTTCTACTAGTTTTGCAACTGCTGAGCCACTTGAAATGCTTGCGTATGCATAGAAACTAATTTTGTATGTTTGGTGTTGTTTAATTGCGATTGTGCTAGATTTGTAGCCTACTGACGCACTTTCTTGGTTGTTTATTAATAGTGCTTTTGTGTTGTTATATAGGTTTGCGTCGCTTAGGGCAGTAGGTAGTTTATAGTCTTCGTAGTTTGTGTTGCTAAAATTCATCAAACCATAGTAGTTGTTAGAATTTGCCAAACTGCTATCATTGTTCGTTAAACCTGTCCAACCTGTTAGTGTATTATTTTCAAATTTGCCATTTTCAAATTGTTCGGTAGATACAGTAGATTTTAAACTAACAGCCATAGAGTTTTTGTTTGCGCTGTTAGATTCAATGTAAGAAGCATATGTTGCTTGGTCCATACTGTAAATTCTAACTTGGTCAAATAGAACTGAACCATAACTCTTTACGCCATTGTTGTAGCCAAGCCAAAATTGTAGGTTAGCATCAACATCACCTGTAGAGCCTGTTTCTACCAAGATTGTGTAGTCTTGCCAAGCACCTGATGTCATAATAGATAGCACATTTTGTTTTAGTGTGTCGTTGCCAATTAGGTTTGCACTAGCAAGGGTAGACCTTGTGCCTGTTTGTTCTGTGTATGCCTTGAATGTAATTCTATAGTAAGAGTTTTCACTAAGAGTAAAGTTAGGACT
>CATZIR010000077.1 GCA_958420145.1 uncultured Eubacteriales bacterium
ATTTATGACAATTTCGTTTCTTATCTTGATGGCAAAAAAACAACCACAGTTGGTGAAGAGACAATTACTACTTACAAAAAAATTGATTCATTAAAAATTAAAACGGTTGATGGTGCAGTTAATGTTACAAACATTAGAAACTCAATCGAAGTTATTTCAGAAAGTTCACCTATAACATTAAACTATAAAACAGTTAGAAATGGTAGCACAATCAAAACATCTTCTAAGGCAGTAACAATAAAAGCTCCAATAGACGATTTTAAAATAACCACAAAGATGGACAAAAATTCAAGTGCAAAACTAGAAATCAAATTTGGTAAACTTGAAATGAATTCGTATAAAGATGAAATCGTAGATACGGCTAGAATGAAAAAATATAATGAAGGTGACTTCAAATGTCTAGATATAAAGGTAAATAATGCTGGTGATGATACTCAAAATGTTATAACAATAACAAATACTACAGGAAAAATTAGCGTAACATCACGTTAAAAAAATAACCTTATCAGTTGGGATTCCTAAATGATAAGGTTTTTTTATATAAAAAAAGACGTTTACTAAACGCCCTTTTCTTCTTCAAATGTTTCTTCATTTGTTTTTTTATTTTTGTGCTTTAAGTTTGATTTTTTTTCTTCATTAAAATTCATTAAGTCTTCAGGTGTTGCCTTTTTTGATGCTTCGCTCATTGTAGCGGTGAGTGAAGCAATTTTGTACATATTTTCTTTTAGAACTTTAAATCTATCTTGATCCGAATTAGAAAGTTTGCTACAATGAGCAAATAATTCTTCAAAATATTTTATGGTTCCCAAACAAATGTCGTTGCATTCAAAAGTGTAAACTCCATTTGAACCCTTTTCTATATAATTCTCAATTTTACTAAATATTAGGTCCTCTAATCGTGCATATTCTTCACTGTAACGATCCTCACTAATTTCGTTTACCATTTTTTTAAAAGCATTATGTTCTGTATTAATAATTCCTCGTCTTTCTACTCTTTTTCCGGCGTATAAAATATAGTTAGATAGTTTGCGAAGTTGTTGTTCATGATTACTACCTGTTATTTCATATTCTAATGTTGAAATTTGTCCTTCATATGGTTCAGCCATAATACACCTCCGATTTATGAAAATATTTTACCCCATTTTTGCACTGTTGTCAATACTAAAAATATTTTTTTTGCAAATTGTTTATATAAAAAAAGGAAGATTTTTAATCTCTTCCTTTTTGTGCGTAGTTTACACAAAGAATAACTATTTATGATTTTTTTCATAAGAATGACTTTTTTCGTTGTAGTATTCTTTGTTATCTTCTGTTTCTTTTTCAAAAGTTTGGTTTGTGCATCTTGGGCATGGTGGCAATGTTTGACCTTCGTCAAGATAAATTTTTTGACCACAGTTACAACAACAATAGCAACCAGTTTTTCCCACTTCGCAACCACATGTGCATTTTTCAGCCATTATCTTTTCCTCCTTGCAAATATAGTTTGTGGAGTTTTTTCAAAACTATTTACAAAACAATTTCTCGCAAAAAAAATTGAGAGTCCCTGCGCAAAGACTCTCTATATAAACTACTAATTAGTAGGAATGGCGCCTACATAATCAGTCTATTTCGTAGCATAAAAAAATGTGCAAGAAAATTTATTTTTTTTCTTCTTTATCTTCATTAGTTTGAACGCCATTAGACTTTTCTTGCGATTCAAAGTTAAAATAATCGTCTTTGGTTTTAGAAGCATCTTCAAAGTTTACATAATTTTGTTTGTCGTCCAGCGACGCTTCCATTTCTTTGTCAAGTTGCTCTTGCTTTTGTTTTTTGCGTTTTAGTGCAATTTTTTCTTTGCCACCCCTAGTAAATGTGGCTATAATCCAGTCTTCGATTTGCTCTTGATATTTTATCAAGAAGAACACAGCAAAGACCATTAAAATGCCAATAACAATCCATACAGGTATGCCCCAGCCACTAAATGGAATGAGTTCGCCACTACCAAGCCAGCATATGCAAGCCACTCCAACTAGTCTTGTTAGCAAGGTGATGATTATAAAGTAACGCCAAGTCATTTTTGTTGTGCCTGCAATAAAGCAAAGCAAGTCGTCTGGAAAAGCAGGGAATAGAAACATAATTGGTAGCAATAGTCTACCTTTTTTTGTTAGCAAATTTCTGTATTTGTCCACAGTCTCTTTGCTCGCAATTTTGTATGCGACCTTAACGCCAACCCATCTTCCAATGCCAAAACATAAGTAAGACGCCAAAACGATTGCGATTGCACTAATCAAAAATGCTTTCCAAGCACCGAATATCAAAACGCCAGCAATGGTGGTTATTTGTGCTGGAATAGGTAAGATGACTACTTGTGCCACTTGAATTAAAAAGAAGATAATCCACGCCCAAGCACCAAAACTTTCAAACCAAGTTCGTGCTTCTTCGAGCGAAGAAAAGTGACTAAGCAAGCCTGTGTAGTAGAACACTACAAACAGTGCCACCACGCAAATAACGATTATCGAGACGGCTATGGCAAATTTTCGCCATTTGTGATTAAGAATTTCGGTTACGAGCAAAAATATGAATGATACGGCAAGACAAACAGTGAACACAATGCTCCAAACAAGGTAAAAAGGAGCAATCCAACTCATTGCAATGCCTGCGCCACTAAGTAATCCCAAAATGATTATTGTTAAAAATTTTTTCATATTTGTCCTTTATATTAATTTATACAAATATTTTATATTTATGATCTTATTCTTGTAAAACTATTTTAACATAATTTATCTAATAAGTATATTGATTTTTGTGTAAAATATGCTATAATAAAGCGTAAAAAAAAACAAAAGGAATAAAGAAAAATGATACAAGTAAGCAATTTGAGTTTGAGATTTTCAGACAAAAAACTATACGAAGATGTTAACCTAAAATTCACAAAAGGCAACTGCTATGGAATTATAGGTGCAAATGGTGCAGGAAAGTCAACATTTCTTAGAATTTTAACGGGAGAACTAGAACCAACCACTGGCGAAGTTTTTATCTCTCCAAACGAAAGAATGAGCGTGCTAGAACAAAACCAAGAAAAGTTTAACGACTACACAGTTTTGAACACCGTTTTGAGTGGACACAACAAACTATTTAGCATTATGCAAGAAAAAGATGCACTATATTCTAAACCAGATTTTAACGAAGAAGACGGCATAAAAGCAGGTGAGCTAGAAAATGAGTTTATGGAACTTGGTGGCTACGAAGCAGAAAGCGATGCACAAAATATGCTAAACGGTCTGGGTATTCCAACTGAGTATCACTACTCACTAATGAAGGACCTAGACAGCAAACTAAAAGTTAAAGTTTTGCTTGCTAGAGCATTGTTTGGCAACCCAGATATTTTGGTGTTGGACGAACCTACTAACAACCTAGACGCTAAGACTGTTCGTTGGCTAGAAAACTTTTTGATTGATTACGAAAATATCGTTATCGTTGTTTCACACAACCGTCACTTTTTGAACAAGATTTGCACAAACATTTGTGATGTAGACTACGGCAAAATTAATATGTTTGTTGGCAACTACGATTTTTGGTATGAGACCAACCAACTACTACAACGCCAAGCAAGAGACCAAAACAAAAAAATGGAGCAAAGAGCCGAAGAGTTAAAAGAGTTTATTGCAAGATTTAGTGCTAACGCTAGCAAAAGCCGTCAGGCAACATCTAGAAAGAAAGAACTTGAAAAACTAACCTTAAACGATATCAAACCAAGTAGCAGAAAATACCCATATGTAGACTTCAAACCAGAAAGAGATATTGGAAACGAAGTGCTAACAGTTGAAAATTTGAGTAAAGAAGGCTTCTTTGAAAATGTTAGTTTTACTATAAGAAAAGATGAAAAAGTTGCATTTTTGAGCGATAATAGCCTACTTTTATCAAAATTTTTCGATATTTTGGCAGGAAAAGACACTGATTACACTGGTGAAATAAGATGGGGCAAGACCATTACAGTAACCTATATGCCACAAAACTACAACGACTATTTTGAAAATTGCGAACTAAACCTTGTTGAATGGTTAGGACAATTTTCTAAAGAACACGAACAAACCTTTTTAAGAAGTTGGCTAGGCAGAATGTTATTCTCTGGTGAAGAAGCACTCAAAAAAGCAAAAGTTTTGTCTGGTGGCGAAAAGGTTAGATGTATGCTTGCAAAAATGATGCTAACAAGTGGCAATGTTCTAATTTTTGATGAACCAACAAACCACTTGGACCTAGAAAGTATTCAATCA
>CATZIR010000078.1 GCA_958420145.1 uncultured Eubacteriales bacterium
ATTGCTTAGTTCGCAATGTGGTTCGCAAACTGATAAGCTATCTAAATTTAGACTATTAAAAATATTTGCTACATTTTTGACTGTTTCTGTGTTGTTAGTATTTGGATGGTCCATTCTTTGATAGGGAAGGTATGATAGAATTAAGTTTACTTTAACTTTTAGAGATTTATAGTAGTCTAAAAGTAGTAACAATTCAAATATAGATATTTCATTGTTAAATAAAATATCAACTTTGTTATTTTTAATAAAACTTTGCAAGTAATCATTTTTAAGTTTCATTTCTTGACTTGAATAACGTTTTATATTAATTTTTCTATTATTAATTAGCATTTTTGTCTCCTTTTTGCTAGCATATCGGAAATAATTTTATTGTTTTTATCGTAGAGTCTATAGATGTGCTTAAAGTGTGGATTTGTTATTTTTTCTATGTTGTCAGAAATTTTAATTTTAGGAATAACTTTTCCATCTTTTTCTATGGCTACAAGTTTATATACTCCTCCAAAAACTGGATTGGATTTACTTGTAATCATATTTTCTCCGACTCCAAAACTATCAATAGGTGCGCCTTGAGAAAGTAGAGAAGCAATAGTATATTCATCCAAAGAATTAGAAACGACAATCTTAGTATCTTTCAAATTATTTTTATCTAAGATTTTTCTAACTTCTTTGCTTAAATAAGATAGGTCACCACTAATCAATTCTAACCCCTTGGAGTTTCTTACCCATTGGTTTTAAAATTTCGTTATGTACCTTAATAGCATTAACGATTCCAGAATTCAAAGTGTTGTAAGTATCTATTAGTAGCGTGCAAGCATCTGAAAAACTTTCTGCATATGCCTTAAACGCTTCATATTCTGTATCAAAACTCTGTACAAAACTATGTGCCATAGTTCCTAAAACAGGAATACTATATTTTTTACCAGTAATTGTACAAGCAGTTCCGCACGCTCCGGCAATATAAGTGTCTAACGCACCATCTATCGCTGCTTCACTTCCTTGTGCTCTTCTTGTGCCAAATTCCATTACTGCTCTTCCTTTGGCACTTCTAACTATTCTTGATGCTTTAGTAGTGATTAAACTTGAACGATTAAAGTAGAGTAGCAAAGCGGTTTCTACAAGTTGTGCTTCTAAAAGAGTTGACTTAATAGTAATAACTGGCTCATTAGGGAAAACAATAGTTCCATCTTCTACTGCCCACATACTGCCTGTAAATCTAATGTTTTTTAGATGTTCCAAGTATTCGTCGGAAAATTTATATAGGCGTTTTAAATATTGAATATCGCTTTTAGTAAAGTGGAATTGTTTTAGATATTCTGTACATTTTTTAATTCCGTTTGCTATTACAAAACTACCATCATCTGGCACTTTTCTAAAAAATATATCAAAATATGCAATGTTGTTGTGAAACTTTTTATTAAAATAGCCTTGCCCCATAGTCAGTTCATAAAAATCTATGAGCAGATTTTCAAAATGTTCTTTCATCAATTATCTCCTTATTTTCCTGTTCTTTCATTTTCATAGGATTATATAAAACCTTATCATCTTCAAACCAAGAGCCACACACTATTCCACTTCTGTAAATAATTACAACATTAAGGAAGGTTGGCTTTCTGTTTGGAACATGAGTTGCCATTTTATCTCCAACACATATTCTTACTGGAATATTTTTGTATTTGGCTGATAGGTACACATTTCGTCTACGAATATCACTATTATCTGTTATATTCAATTTTTCTAGCGTTTCATTGTACTTTTTATCGGTCTTATCATTTCCAGGTAACATTCTGTTTAAGTACAAAAGTACATTGAATTTCAAATAGTCATCTATATTAAAATTTTCGTCAATAGTTATTCTTAAGCATAATTTATCTTTAAAAAGTTTTTTTGCTTGCTCTATGGTTAAAATAGATTTTTTTGTTTTAAATACTTCAATATTTTTTTCTTCATTTGCAGAATTTCTATGTAAGTTTATGTGATTAATCCTTTTGATACTTTCAGCAAATCTATCATCTAGCATTACTCCGTTTGTATTCCAGTTTATGTAGATGTTTGGGAAATAACTTTTAATCATTTTGGTTAAAGTATTAAAATCATTTGGGTTTAAAGTACCGCCAGTAATCGCTACCATTTTTAAATCTGGAAATTCTTTTAACACTTTTTCGCAAATGCTCAAAAATTCTTGGTTATTTATTCGGTTTTTTCTCAAGTTTTTATCAATGCAATATTCACAGTTTGCATAACAAGATTCTGGCAAATTTATTACAAGCGAATTAACAAAGTCTAGACAAGGAACATCGAAAATTTTTCGATATCTTAAATTAAATTCACTTTCTCCAATTTCTTCCTTTGCTTTTAAAAATTCATCGTCTAGTTTGTCATTATTAAGGTTTTTATTCATAGTTTTTTCTCCTTTTTATTGATTGTGTTCAAAGTATTTCTGTGCTTCTAAAATTAAGTAATTTTTATACTTCTGTTTATTTTTTCTAAAATAAGATGAGTGAATATCGATTACATCTCTATCAATGGGGTAAAATTCATATTCTGCAAAATATTTTTTATTATACTCTCTGTAACTTTCATCTGCGATCTTTACATTAACATCCCTAAATTGTTGTTTAAATTTTTCTGCCCATTTTTCTAAATCTTGTGGGTACGGCTTTAAATTTGTTTCATCAAAAATTTCAACTTTTATTTTTGGATTATTTTTGTAGTGCTGAGTAAACCAACTTTTAATTAATTCAGCATCTAAAATTTCAAAGCAATCTCTTTCTAAAATTTGTTGATTTCTTTTATCATTTTTAGAAATGATAATGTATAAGATGTCCATATCTTTACATGCTTTGTCTATAGCATGGATGTGACCTATATGTGGAGGATAGAATTTTCCAACAAATGCTCCAATTTTTTTCATAATTAAAAATTCCTTTCTTTTTCTAAATTTTCTAGTTTTTTCTTATAAATAAAATTTTTAAGCATCAAGGCGCTTTTTAAGGAAAAAGTGTGTGTTTTTATAAATTTTTCTAGTTTATCTAACTCAATAATTTTAATACTAATATCTTCGTTTTCTTCTAAATGTTGTTTGCCCAGTTTGTATATTTCTGCTTCAAAGCACGCCGTTGTTTCATCGGTTAGACCTGCACTAACATAGCCACCAGCGACTTTATCAATTTTTTTAATCTTTGCACCAATTTCTTCTAACACTTCTCTTTTAGATGATTCAATGAAATTTTCGTTTTTTTCTACCAAGCCAGCGGGAAGGGAGTAAATGTATCTGTTTAGGCATACTCTAAATTCTTTAATCAGCACAACTTTGACTATGTTGTTTTCAACATAGTACGGTAAAATTTCAACAGAATCTATGGCTACATCGTCAGTGTTATTTATACTTAATTCTTTTTCTTTTCTTCTAGAAACAAAGTAGTATTCAAAATTTTTATTATTTTTTTCATATAGAATTTTAAACATATTTAGAAATTTTGTATTTGTTAATTTTTCGATGCCTTTTATTCGCATATAAATCTCCTAATTTTCAAAACAATCCTTGCTTTTTATTTTTTCTACATTTTTATTGTCCATAACTTTAATGATTGCACCCATTTCTTTCATTTTTTTAATTGCCTTATTGTGAAATTCCTGTGCATTGTGATTTTTTCCATCAAATGTATAACAAGCATCTTCAACTACAATTATTCTAGTTTTTAGGTGGTTTCGCTTGATAAAGTTAATATAACTTGTTACAAAGTTTAAAACGCAGATATCTGTACAACAACCTGTAACGATAACATTATCAAATGTGCAATTTTTTATTAACTTTTGAAATTTTTTCGTTATAAAACCGTTTGTCGTATTTTTTTCGATATCAAGGTCAATTTGATTTTCAAGCGCTTTTATTTGTGGAATAAATTGACTTTCTAAGCTTCCCTTTAAACAGTGAACAGGGAAAGTTTTAAACTCTTCATCATTCACATTATGACTATCCCTAAAAACTATAACTTTTGTATTTTCTTTGTTAATGTGTTTAATAAGGTTTGTTATGTTAGGTGTTATTTTGTCTATTTTCTTATCGGCAAGTGCACCAAAATTAACAAATCCTTCAACCATGTCTACGACAACTAATAAATTCATAAAACCTCCTAAAATTATATTATGTTTGTTATTAACATTTTGATAATATCATAATAAACATATTTTGTCAACAGTTTTGTAAAAATTTTTTTTACCACATTAAAAAAAACTT
>CATZIR010000079.1 GCA_958420145.1 uncultured Eubacteriales bacterium
TACACAACACTGGCGTGGTTTTCACACTAAAAAGTTCTTTAATTTTGTTTGTAATTTGCTCTATGCTTTCTTGCCTTTCGCTATGACCTACCAAGCAATATTTAGTGCCAAATTTTTTTAACATTTTTGCACTAATTTCACCAGTTATAGTTTTATCGCAATCTTGCACATTTTGTGCGCCTAGTTTTATGTCTTTTTTGCTAAACTTTTCTATTTGCAAAAACGAAGGAAAAACAATAACATCAACTTTTGAATTCTTGGCTAAATCAATTACATCAAGGTGTTCTTTTGCGTCTACCAAATTATTTTTATAGTTTAGTGCTAAGATAAATTTTTTCATTATTCGTTCTCACTTTCTTGGTCTTGCAAAACATCATAGCAAGGCAAAGTTTTACCTTCTAGGAGCATCAAACTTGCGCCACCACCTGTTGAGATGTGATAAAAACCACTTTGCAAATTATATTTTTCTATGCTAGAAACAACATCGCCACCGCCAACAACACTTTTGCATTTTTTGTTTTTGGCAATTTTCTCTGCTATCAGTTTTGTGCCTTGGGCAAACTCATCATATTCGTACGCACCCATAGGTCCATTCCAAACAAGCGTTTTTGCTCTTTTAATATACTTAGAAAACATCTTTACGGTTTTTGGACCAATATCTAACCCCATATAGTCGCCACTAAGTTGACTTTCCTTTAGCACCACGATATTTTCTCTATCTTCCAAACTTTTAGCACAGATAAAATCTACAGGCAAAATGATTCTAACTTTATTTTGAATAGCCTTTTTTATAACATTGTAGCAAAAGTCAACTTGACTATCGTCCACAAGAGATTTGCCAACATCACCTTTTAGTGCTTTTATAAAGGTAAAGCACATTCCACCACCAATAAGCATTGTGTTAACCTTCGAAAGCAAGTTTTCGGTCAGTGCTAGTTTGTCTGATATTTTCGCTCCACCTAAAACTGCAACAAGGGGTCTTGCAGGATTACTTAATACTTCGTCGAAAATACTAAGTTCTTTTTGCATAAGTTTACCCATACACGATGGAAGAAACTTTGCAATACCATAAGTTGATGAGTGCTTTCTATGGCTCGTTCCAAATGCGTCAAAAACAAAGTAATCTGCCAAACTTGCTAGGTTTTTACTTAATATTTCGTCATTTTTTTCTTCATCCGGTAAAAATCTAATATTTTCTAGTAGCAAAATTTCGCCAATGTTTAGACTGTCTGCTTGCTCTCTTAGTTTGTCAAAATCAAAATCTTTGGCAAAGAAAATGTTTACCGAAGGAAGCAACTGTTTTAGATGTTCATACACAGGCTCAAGAGAATATTTTGGGTCTACAGTGCCTTTGGGACGGCCTAAATGGGAGCATAAAATTACTTTTGCATTGTTTCCAAGCAAATACTTGATTGTTTCCAATGCTTCCACCATTCGCAAATCGTCGGTTATTTTGCCGTCTTTCATAGGGACATTAAAGTCCACTCTAACAAATACCTTTTTATCAAAAAAATCAAAATCTTCTAAAACTTTTTTCATACTACTCTCCTACCTTTGTTGTTTCTATCTCTAATTTTTCATTCTCTACTTCAAAAAAGTTGATTGCACTCATAGAGATGTCGATTAACACATTTTTTATATCAGCAATTTCGTTCATTATGCTCAAAAAGTTGTTATACATAGGTGTATCAACCATTGTCATATACTTCACGGTCTGCCTTTTGTCGTTAGTCTTTAGAAATGTAATTTCTTCAGATATATCAATAATCTCGCTGGAAGTTTTTGCACAGTCATATTCCACATTTTCATTGTAGAAATTTTCGTATATCTCACTTAGTTTTGACAAAATTAGGTTTATTTTTTCAAACGCTTCGGTGAGGGTATATTGTCTTGTTTTAGAAAACACAAGTTTTTTATCTTCTAGTAACATTTGTGGAATAATTCTGTCGATGTCATCTAAAATTAGTTTTATTTTTTCCACAGACTTTTGAACAAAGATTATGTCTTTTGCGTCTTTTGGAGATTGAAAACTGGAGTTGCTTGATAGTTTTAGCGAATTTGATGCAACTTTGTCTGCATTTTTTCTCAAAATTAGCAAACTTTGTTTTAGCATTTTTGGATTTTTTGTGTCATTGAACATATAACTATCTAGTTTTTCAAATGCCGAAGTAAATTCTTCAAAAAGTTTTTTCATACCATAGTTTAGTTTTTTTAGTGCTATGGTTGGAGTTGATAGTTCGCTTGTTCTAATGGTGTATGCACTCTCAATTTCCTTTTTGCTTCGACGCACCACAAGTTTTGTGAGTTTTGTTAGTGGCGACGCTAGTGGCAAACAAATTATTGCCATAACAACATTAAATATTAAGTTAACAAGTAATACTTGCAAACTTGGAATGGTAACTATACTAGCAAACCATTTTACCCAAGGAGTAAATGCAGTTAGAAGCGAAAAGACTATTGTGCCAAGAATGTTAAATATTGCATGAAACCATGCTACTCTTTTTCCGTCGGTGTTGGTTGAATAGCCAGCAATAACAGTGGTTATGCACGTGCCGATGTTAATTCCGTATACTAGATAACAAGCACTAAGAAGCGAAAAGCCATTTGCCCCGCCCGTTGCCATTAGTGATATGATAATTGCAAAAGCACCAAAACTGCTTTGCAAAATTGCAGTGATGACAATTCCAACGATAATTAGCAAAAATGGATTACTAAAACTGAGTATAAAACTATCAAACCCTTCGATTGCCTTGAACACGCTAGTTCCGTTGCTAATAAGCACCAAGCCACCGAATAGTATTCCAAAGCCGATTAGTGTGTTGCCGATATTTTTTACTGTTACATTATCTTTTGCAAACAAGTTTACTATAAAGCCAATCAAAGCAAAACTTGCGATAATTTCTACAATATTTATGCTTTCAAATGCAAGCAAAAACGACGAAATAGCCGTTCCCACATTGCAACCAATAATTAGGTTGATGCCTTGAAACAAGGTTATAATTCCAGCACCAGCAAATCCAACAAACATAGCAGTTGATGCAGTCGAACTTTGCAAGGCAAAAGTTATGATAGTTCCTAGTCCAAAAGACGAGAAACGATTGCCTGCAAACTTGTTGATTTTCTTTCTAAAATTAGCACCAAGCAATTTTTCCATACTTGAGCCCATAAACTGAACACCAAACAAAAGCAAGCCTATACCTGTTAAAAACGAAAAAATACCTGCTAGCATAAATTTCTCCTGATATTTATATTTTATAAAAAAAATATAAAATAACAAAATTTATTTAGTAGGTATTGCCTAAAATTTATTTTTATAAGCCATTTCTGTAGATTTTTTACATATTTTTGCTATTAAAAAACTCTTTTAGTTTTTGCAAAACTTTGTCGTTATCTTCTTCAAGCATAAGCAACTGTTTTAGTTCGCTACTAGCCCCAGTATTTTTTAAGTAGAACGCTATGTGTTTACGCATATTCAAATTGATAAATTTTTCGCTGTAGTATTTACGCAAAGTGCCATAATGTTCACAAATTAGTTTATACTTGTCTTTTTCGTAGTCTAAGCCTAAAATTTGAGCAAAAACTGTTGGATTTCCAAGCGCGCCACGACCAATCATAACGCCGTCGCAACCTGTTTGTTCAAGTGCTTCGACATATGTTTTGTAGTCGACAATGTCGCCGTTTGCAATAACTGGAATATTCACTGCTTGCTTTACTTTTTTTATGGCTTCGTAGTCTGCTTTGCCACTATACATTTGGCTTTGAGTTCTGCCGTGGACTGTTATTAGACTAGCGCCACTTCTTTCCATTTCTTTTGCAAACTCTACTGCCACATTTTCATCACCATAGCCTAGTCGCATTTTTACTGTTACAGGCTTAGTGGTAGCATTCACACACGCTCTAACTATTTCGCCAGCAAGGTCTATGTTTGTTAGCAAAAATGAGCCTTCGTGGTTTTTTACAATCTTTGGTGCTGGACAGCCCATATTGATGTCGATAATATCAAATTTTTTCAAAAGTTCGTGCTTGCAAGCCTTTGCCATAACATCAGGCTCGTGACCAAAAATTTGCACTGCTTTTATTTTTTCGTTTTCGTCGGTATAAAGCAGTTCCTTAGTCTTTTCGCTATCAAACATAAGTGCCTTTGCGCTTATCATTTCAGTGTATGTTATTCCTGCGCCACTTTTTGCACAAAGTCTCCTAAAACCAACATCTGTATAACCAGCCATAGGTG
>CATZIR010000080.1 GCA_958420145.1 uncultured Eubacteriales bacterium
AGTTCTTTAACAAGTTTTCCAAAATAAACAAGTGGCTTTTTAATGCACCTAGTTGTTCTGGCTACATTTTTGGAATGAGCATCATATCTGGCTACCCAGTTGGAGCAAAACTAATTTGTGACTTCTACGAAAAAGGCATAATTGATAGTGATGACGCCAACAAACTAACTACTTTTTGCTCAACAAGTGGTCCACTGTTTATCATAGGAACAGTAGGCTCAATAATGCTACAAAATGTTATGCTAGGTTATATTCTATATGTTTCGCACATTTTATCTGCCATTTTTAACGGAATACTATATCGAAAGGCATACAAGTGCAAAAAGGAACATTTGATAAATAACACAAATCAGAAAATCAACTACAACGAACTACTTTCTAGCAGTATGACATCATCTATCTCGTCTGTTATGGTCGTGGGTGGGTTTGTGGCTATATTTTTTATGATAATTGACGTGTTAACTGACCTAAAAATTTTGTCGCCACTAAGTGCTTTTTTTGACCTATTTTTCTCTAAAATCGGTGTAAATAACATTGGCAATGCACTATCTAGTGGAATTGTGGAAGTTACTCGTGGTTGCAAGGAACTATCTATGCTAAATTTGTCTCCTACTCTTAGTGCTACATTAGCAAGTATGATGATAGGCTTTGGAGGACTATCTATTCACGCACAATCGCTTTGTTTTTTAACCAAGTGCAAAGTGAACATAAAGTTCTATTTTCTGCAAAAAATAACGCAAACAATTTTTGCCTGCGTCATTACATTTTTACTATGTTTAATATTTTTTTAGTTATTACTAGCAAGTTCGTAGTATCTTTTTATTTCGTTTTTCAAATCTTCTACAATAAATTTTACTGAACGAATTTTCGCCACCAAAACATCAAAAGATGTTACGAGTGAAGCCACCAATCTCATATCGTTATATTTTAGTGAGTATTTTATGCTCTTTAGAATATATTCAAGGCTATTTTTTAGGTCTGACTTAATCTTTCTATCTAGCATAATAGTTCTTAGCAAACTGTCTACCAAAACAGGAATGTTGTCCCAAATTTTGTCCATTTCTGTTTTTTCTACGGCTGGTTCTTCCGCTTCTTCTTCGATAATTTCTTCGTCTTGTGGTTGAGTTTGAGTAGGTTCTGGAACAACTTCTACATTGCTAGTGCCGTTAATTAATCCAAAATGCTCTGCGATTATATTTTTGAATGAAACAAGCAAAGTTTTTGCAAACAAGCCATATTCCCCACCCGGAGTTAGTGTTGAAAAGTTGTTGTTGATGAATGAATAGAAGTCGATGTGTTTTTTGTCAAATTCCACAAGCAAGCAAAATACCATTGCGACTAACTTTTCTTTTTCTACTGGTGGCACAAAGTTGCCGTTATTTAGTCTATTTTGCACTTCGGCACGGCTAAACTCTCTTGAAAAATCAAAGTCTATCATACACTCTTGAATGTATCTATATAGTGGCTCACTGCTTGCAATCATATTCAAGATTTTTAGAATTTTGACATCTGCCAAAATAAATTTGCCATTTATCATATCATCGCAACTATTAATGAATGCTGAAATTTTATTTAGTTCGTTTTGAGTTATCATTTCCATAACATACCCCTTAAACTTTTGTTTATATTTAGTTTATTATATCACACATTTTTGAAATATTAAATAAAACTAAAACAAAAAACTATGGACTTTCAAAAAAAGTTGTGATATAATCTCTTACGCAAAGGAGTAATCTATGATTGAAACCGATTTTGTTGCAGACTCAATGATTAACAAACTAATATTTTTATTTATGCTAGACAAGATGGAAATACCGCTAACCGAAAACAGTATTATTGACATTTGCACAAACACAAATAATTGGCTAAGTTACATGGATTGCAAAGACGTTATGTGGCAACTACTCGATGTCAACTTTATCTACAAGACCATCGACAGCGAAAGCGAAAGCAGATATAACATCACGCTAGAAGGTAGAAATTGTCTGTCCCACTTTTTTCAAAAAATTCCTTCTAGTTTGAGAGAAGATATTACACAATTTGCTAAAAACAATCGAATGAAATTCAAGCGTGCGCAAGAGTATGTTGGCAAATACCTAAAAACAAAAGATGGCAGTTATCAATGTTCATTACAAATTAAAGACCCACTAGAAGGCAAAAATATATTTGAAATGAAAATTAATATGCCAACCAACAAACTTGCTAACAAAACCTGCTCTAAGTGGAAGGAAAAAGCACCTGTTATATACGAAACAATCTACGAACTACTTAGTAACGAAAACGACACAACCGAAGAATAAAAAGCATAAAAAAATTTCACTAAAAAGTGAAATTTTTTCTTTTTTTCTAACCAATAAGAATTAGGGCAAGTAGCATAATAATTAGACCGATAATCATAAATACTAAGCCGATAGCACGCAAAATTAGAAGCAATTTATCATCTGAACTAACTTCGCTTGTCTTTCTAACAGCCTTTGTAATTCTGCCAGCCAAAATACTAAGTGCTAAACCAAAAATAATTAAAATCATTGACGAAATAACATTTGTATTTGTCAACATATCTACAAGTGTATAACAAAGTTGTGAAAACATAGTTTTTCCTCCAAAATAACAACTCAATTATAACAACAAGTATTAGATTTGTCAATACTAAAAATAAATTTTTAAGTTTTTTATTTTTTTATCTTTTTTTCGATGAACGCCACCACTGCATACATCAGTGATGCAAGCAAGCATAATATTACCGTGCTACTCATAACTAGGTCTAGTTTGAACACTTGACCACCGTAAACAATTAGATAGCCTAGACCTGCTCGGCTAACTAGGTATTCACCCATTATCGTGCCTACCCAAGTCATTCCCACATTGATTTTTAGAATACTAACAAACTCTGGAATGGTGTTTGGAATGATTAGTTTTGTTAGAATTTGGAACTTGCTCGCTCCCATACTTTTTAGTAGCAAAATTTTGTCTTCGTCGCAACCGATAAACGCATTCAAAAACGATATTATCGTGATGATTATCATTATCAAGAATGCCATTACAACGATAGATTTTGTGCCAGCGCCAAACCACACAATAATGATTGGTCCTAGGGCTATTTTTGGCAAGGAATTTAAAACAACCATATAAGGTTCTAAAATTCTTCTAGCATACTCGCTCCACCAAAGCAAAACTGCAACCAAAAAGCCAATAATTGTCGCTAACACAAAGCCTAAAACGGCTTCGTAGAGCGTAACTCCAATGTGGTACCATAAGTTGCCTGTGGCGAATAACTCGCCCACCGTTTTGATAATTCTCGAAGGCGAACTCATAATAAAACTGTCAATTACGCCGACGGTCGTTAACAATTCCCATAGACCGAAAATTGCAACAAGCAAAAATGCTTGACAGGAAAACACAAACCATTTTTTTCGCTTTTCTCGTTTTAGGTAGGCTTGATGTTCCTTGGAATAATTTATATTATTTTTTAATTTTTTCATCTGTCACCAACTCCTTCCACACATTATCAAATAACTTAGAAAAGTCTTTACTTTCTCGTCTTTTTAGTGGACTTTCGTCCTTAAAGGTCATATCAACCACTTTTTTTATGGTGGCTGGGCGTTCTGTTAGAATAATCACTCTGTCGCTTAGGCTTATCGCTTCACTGATGTCGTGAGTAACTAAAATTGCCGTTTGTTTTTCTTGTTTGATTATCTTCCAAACATCTTCGCCAACTAGTAGTCTTGTTTGGTAGTCTAGTGCCGAAAAAGGCTCGTCGAGTAATAGTAGTTTTGGACTGAGTGCAAGCGTTCTAATTAGTGCCACACGCTGACGCATTCCGCCTGATAGTTCTCGTGGTTTGTTGTTTTTGAACTCAAAAAGTCCATACTTTTTCAAAAGTTCTTCCACTTTATGTTGATTTTCTGGTGTGTTAGTCTTGGTTATTTCTAGCCCCAAACACACATTTTGCCAAATAGTTCGCCAATCAAAAAGTTGGTCTTTTTGAAACATATAGCCAACTTCTTTATTAATGCCATCAAACTTTTTGTCTTCAAGAAGTATTTCGCCTTCGCTAGGCTTTATTAGTCCCGAAATGAGTGACAAAATAGTGGTTTTTCCACAGCCACTTGGTCCTACAATGCTAACAAATTCGCCTTCCTTTATTTTGAGATTTATGTTTTTTAGGGCTTCATTTTCGCCTTTTTTTGAATGATAAA
>CATZIR010000081.1 GCA_958420145.1 uncultured Eubacteriales bacterium
GAAGAAAAAGAAATTGTAGAGAAAATTCTAAAGGATTGTATGGAAAATGTGGTCAAGCTCGATGTCCCACTTGTGGTGGATATTTCGTGTGGCAAAACTTGGTTTGAAGCCAAGTAGGTGAAATATGAAACAAAAGCAAAATAGTTTTATATTAGTTTTCATGTTTATAACGGCAGTGCTTGGAGCAATTTTGGGCGCTGGTTTTGCTTCTGGAAAAGAAATCCAAACTTTCTTTACAAACTATGGCTTTTTAGCATACACGCTAATGATAATTGCATTTTTGATATTTGCATGGACATTCTATATTTTTGCTAGAATTGGCAAGATAGTAAAGCCACATTCTATTTCCGACATAACTCGTGCATCACTTGGCAAGGCGTCGTATGGTGTTGACATACTGCTAGTTCTATCTATGTTTGTTACTCTTTCTGCAATGCTGTCGGCAGCCGATGGCTTTGCTCAAACAATCGACCCAAACTATACTTTCCCTTGGGCATCTGTTGTTATGGCAATTTTGGTTGTTATAACACTTAGTGGTGGCAAAAAATCAATGTTTAGTACCAATATTATTGTTATGCCAATGGTTGTGGTTATGCTTTTTGCTGTTCTTGTTTCCTTTTTTGCAGGAACGCCAAAAGAGAGTGTTAGCATAGAGTGGGTGCAATCAACTGGTATGCAAGCAAAAGGGCTACTTTTTGCATTTTTGTATGCAGGACTAAACACCATTAGCGAAAGTTTTATTGTTGCTAGAGTTAGCGAAAAAATGAACAAAAAGCAAGCAATTATTGCAAGTATTAGTTGCTCGCTGGTAATTTTGCTTTTTGTGTTTATGATTTCAACTGCTTTGATTAACGCAGGAGACTATGTTTACAATAGTTCATTGCCACTGCTCAAATTAGCCCACTTAACCAATACGGGGCTCGGAAATTCCTATGGTCTTGTGCTTTTACTAGCAATTTTTACTACATTAGTTTCCACGACCTACACAATGACATCTTGGCTAAAACAGTTTGTAAAAAACAAATTCCTAAGCACGAACATTATCGTGATTATTGGCTTTATTTTGTCCCGATTTGGCTTTGCTAACATCGTAGAAAATTTATACCCACTAAAAGGTGTTTTGGGTGTGGCACTAATAGTGTCGTTTTCGTGGTTTTATCTTAGCCACGGTAAAAATAAAAAACTCGACTACCAGTACACATCAAAGTTGTACTACTAATTGCAATTTTCTTGATATTGACAATTAGGAATTTTAGTTGTATACTCTTAATAAGGCGACTAGATTAAAAAAGCGAGTAGACGAATTTTGTATTGATGTACTTAAAAAGTAAATGATTGTTTCATTAATTTTAGAAATAATTTTAAACTCTAATTTTTAAACAAATGCTAAAATTTGTTTATCGAAAACTTTGTTAGATTTTTCTTCGCTTAGTTTTGTGCTTAAAAAGAATAGTTAAGGACTAAAAGTATGAGCAGTAATAATAATTTAGATTTAAAATTTATTAAAAAAAATTATGGAGAAAAGTTTATGCACTTATGCAGACGACTTTTTCCCACTATTTTGGTAAATGAAGGCGAACTTTCACAAATTATTTTTTCTCATTTTGCTCCAACTAAAAACTTGTTTGAAGATTTAATGGGCTATGAAGACGAATTTCAAGAGTTTATATACGACATCTATAAAGAGAAACATTTTATAAGTTTCGTAGAAACAGACAAAAGCCCCTATGAATTAATGGACGAAGCAGGGTATATTTTATACCCAGAATGTAAAACAGAAGATGAAATACAAAGTTTTAAAAAATATTATGCATCAAATGAGCAACTTTGCACTTTTGTTACGCATAGACTGAATACATGTAGAGTTTGGTTTGCTGTTAAAAAAAATGTAGATAGTATTAAACGAGAAAATTTTACACATCCTCTTAGACAAGATGAATACGGGACGAGCGTTATTAGCATTCAATTTACTAAATTAGGTAATCATCTATCTATAAAAAACAGATATAATCATGCAGTAAAAGCAAATAATTGTGATAGCACATTCAACAATAACCTAGATAACATTATTGAAGGACTAACTTTTAGTTTTAAACACTATTTTGATTTGAAAGATATTATCGGTCATCAAGGTAATACATTAAAACTAAAAGATTATGTGGCTGTACAAAACAGACTATATAAAGTAAACAATATCTTTGATAAGACATATAAGTTTGAAAAATATAATTTGTATTTTTGTGAAAATAATATAATTATAAAAGATGGCGAAGTAATTAAGTATGACAATGACAGATACCTTTTGATTGATAACTATCTTTTTGATATGAAAAATAAAACAATCAAAACTTTTGACTATCATCTAAATAAACCTGTCGAAGATTCATTTATCAAATCTATTGGCAAAATTAAAGATATGAAACTTAGTAAGACTAATGATGGAAAAATAGTTAAAATAACAACTGTTAATAACAAAGAAGTTATTGTTAGGTCAAATCTAAGCAATCAATTAATAGGCTACGAAAATAAAGGGGTAGCAATCGTTGGCGGTAAATTTTTAAGTAATAACGAACATTTAAAAGAAATTAGTTTGCCAAATTTAGTTTTTGCTGGAAATTATTTTCTAGAAAATTGTACTCATCTTGATGAACTATATTTGCCAAAACTAATCAAACTAAAAGATTTTTCGCTTAGAAATTGTGAGATGCTAAAAACATTGTCTGTTCCAAATGTTGTAAGCGCAGGTTACGGAGTTTTGCAACATAATCAATTTTTATCTTCTTTGTATATGCCCAATGTAAAAAAAGTAGGTGATATGTTTTTAACATCTAACATGACTATGGCAAAACTTGATATGCCAAAACTAAAAAGCGTTGGTCATTGTTTTATGAGCGATAACTTTGTTTTAAACACGGTCTTTATGCCTAAGTTAATTAGTATTAAAAATAACTTTTTAACTAACAATGCTAACATTGTCTACGGCTCTCCGTTGATAGTTATGCCAAAGAAAACAATTTTTGCTCAAAATACTAATTCAAAGGCGTACAATGAAAAATATAATAACATTCACATCAAAGAAAGAGAAAATGTTCAAAGTGAACAAAGCCAAGTTAATACCAGTTGCTAATAAACATTATTTGTAACCTAAAAATTTGGTTCATTAAAGCATTTTGTGCCTACCAGAAAAAATATGACTATTAATACACACCAAGGTTGTATTACTAAAACAGCATTTTGCTGTTTTTTTACATTCTAACGGAGAAAATTTTTAAGAAAACGGCTGTCAAATAATCCATATTTTTAATAATTGCGCTTATTGACATTTTGCTATAGATTCGATATACTGAAAATATACCAAAATATACGGAGAATTTTATGATAAAATTAAAAGTCTTGCGAGTTTATGGAAACTGTAAATATCAGTTTCAAAAAGATGATGGCGACAAATTGTCACTAATAGTAGAAATATACGAAGCGAAAGAATTAAGACAAGGTGATTTAGTTGAAATGAGTGAAGATTTATTAGATAGTTCATCACCAAATTTTGTTCAACCATATGCATTCCAAAAATGTGAAAAAGGCGAATTTATAAGATTGAATGAAATAGAGAAGATGGTTATCACATCAAATGGCAACATAACACTACTAAAACGCATTTATGGTTAGGAGATAAAAATGAGCGAGAATAATGACTTAAAAATAATAAAAAAACTATACGGCGAAAGTATGATGCATTTGTGCAGAGAGTATTTTCCAACAATACTAGACGAAGAAGGAAGACTTTCTAAAATTATGCAAGACCATTTTGCACCAACAAAGGCTTTGCATGATAACCTAGTGGCTCAACAAAAAAAAGAAGATTTTAGAAATTACATAAACTATTTGTATGAAAGAGATTTGAATCCACAGGAAGTAGTAGAAAAACTAAAATCTCCAGTAGAACTTTTGAGTGAAGCAGGCTATATTCTTTATCCAGAATGTAAAACCGAAGATGAAATACAAAGTTTCAAAAAATACTATGCTTCGGGCGAAGAAATTTGCACTTTCAAGGGTAACAGACTGCGAACTTGTAGAGTGTGGTTTGCTGTAAAAAAAGATGTTGACGAAATAAAAAGAGAAGATTTTACATCTCCCGTTCG
>CATZIR010000082.1 GCA_958420145.1 uncultured Eubacteriales bacterium
CGCAGTTGAGCGTGCTAAAAAAAGTAGGGAAAAGAATTTGCCTAAAGATGTAATTCTTGCCCATAACGAAGCCTTGAAAATGCTACAAAGTCTATCTTTTAGCGATATGCTCGAAGTTAAGGAACTTATAAAATCGACACAAGGCAAATAATTAATTGCTTAAAAATTGGAACAGTTTGTTCCAATTTTTTGTTTATGTTATGTAGTTGTTTTTTTGTAAAACGCCTTAACTTTTTAATCATAAATGTGATTTTTTGTTTCGTTTATCAATAAAATTGATAAAATCAAGAAAAAGTTTAACATCTTAGATGTTTTGGCTAGTGTGTTACGATAATAAAGTTTATCTTAAAAAATTTTATGGTTTGTAGTTTTACTATTTAGACTAATAACCATAAACTCCACAAATTATTAAAATTTGTTTATTTTTGTTTCTTAATTAGTAAAATATAATTTATAATAATTATGGGTGGAATTATGAGAAAAATTAGTTTTGTTGTAACCAACACAAATTTTGAAAAGTTAGACGAATTCAAAAAAGATGTTATGAAAATTATAGGCAAAAAATATGACTATGAATTTATTTTTGTTTCGACTAGCGAAGATAAAGAAAAACAGCAAAATGCCAAGCACATAAAGTTTGTAACCTGCAACGCATCACTAAACAAGCAAATTAAAAAAGGTTTTGAACTAACCGATGATAGTGCAGACAGCATAATTTTGTGTGATATGTCTGGTGGTGACTATAATGAATATATTGCAAAGCTAATAGAAAGTTGGGAAAAGGGAGCAAAGATTGTTCGCTTAAAACAAGTGAAAGATGAATCAAACTTTTTCGAAAAGGTTGGTCACTTCTTCCAAAATGTAGTTCGTTGGGTTAATAATCTTATTTGCAGACTTGCTGGTTATAAAAATAAAATCTTTTGTTATAACTCATATCAACTATTTGATAAGGAAGTTTTCAAGTTAATCAAAGCAATTCCACAAAAAAATGCATATTTTAGAAATCACGAAGTGCTAACTAACTTTGAAACTAGCGAAATTATCACCAAAGAGAAATTAGGTTTCAGTAATAACAAAATATTGTGGTCTAAAAAGAGAATAACATCACTTGTTTTGTTTGTTTGCTTTATTGTGTTATTGCTAACTTCGGTTATCGTATTCCCAGTTGCTGTAAAAGAAAAAATTTCAATAAATTTCACGGCAATTATGATATTATTTTGCATAGGGCTATTTGCCTTTTCGGCATACTTCTACTTTTCGTCAATACTTGACTTTCAACTAGATAGGGAGTAGATATGAATTTGCTACTAGAAACAAATGTTATGCCATATTCTTTATTAGCATTCATTTTGATAATATTGTCCATTTGCTTTATTATTGCAATTATTATAGTAGGTCTAGTAAAAAAGGACACTAAAAGATTAAAAAAATCACTTGTTGAATTAGTTTTTATTGTTGTGGAGATTTTACTATTTGTTGCAACAAATAAATATCAGCAATCACTGAGTGTTGCTAGCACAGTTAGTGATTTGCCTAATTGGTTTGCATTTTTAGTTATTATTATAAATTTTATTTTAGTAACTCTATTTTTAATTATCTTAAAATTAATAAACAATTATGATAAAATATCGAAAAAAGCACATCTTGAATAAAGATGTGTTTTTTTGCTCAAAATTTATTGGGAGAATATAATATGAATGAAAATGTAGAAAAACTAGCAAAAAACCTAGTAAATTATTCTTGTTCGCTAAAAAAAGGAGAAAAAATCTTGATAGAAGGCGGACAAGACGCAGAAAACCTTATTTGCGCGATTGTAAAAGAAGTTTACAAAGTGGGTGGTTACCCTTTTGTTGATATCAAAAATCAGGCGATAAACAGGGAAATACTAAAGGGAACTAGCAAGGAACATTCTAGTCTTATGGCGTCGTATATGCTTCCTAAAATCACCGATATGGACGCATATATTGGCATAACGGCTAGTAGAAACATTTATGAACTATCTAATGTCGACAAAAACCGAATACAAGACTATAATGTCTACTATCAAAAACCGATTCATCACGATGTTAGAGTTACCAAAACAAAGTGGGTAATTTTGCAATACCCAACACCATCGTTTGCACAAATGGCAGGAAAACCTACCGACGACTTTGAGAAGTTTTACTACGATGTTTGTAATTTGGACTATGCCAAAATGAATAGGGCAATGGACAACCTAAAAAACCTAATGGAGAGAACAGACAAAGTAAAAATTATCTCTAACGGAACAGACTTAGAATTTTCTATCAAGGGCATTAGAGCGATAAAATGCGCTGGCGAGATGAATATTCCTGACGGCGAAGTTTACACAGCGCCAGTAAAAAATAGCGTTAACGGAACGCTCAAATACAATGTGCCAACTATGTATAACGGCATTAGGTTTGATAATGTTTCGTTTAAGTTCAAAGACGGAAAAATTATAGAAGCGACCAGCCTAAATAACACAGATGAACTAAATCACATTTTAGACACCGACGAGGGGGCTAGATATATTGGTGAATTTTCGTTTGGTCTAAACCCATATATTTTAGAGCCAATGATGGACATTCTATTCGACGAAAAAATTTGTGGTAGTTTTCACTTTACGCCAGGCAGTTGCTACAACGATGCCTATAATGGCAACGACAGTGCCATTCACTGGGACATGGTGCAAATTCAACGAGAGGACTACGGTGGTGGCGAAATTTGGTTAGATGGCGTTTTGGTTAGAAAAAATGGTCTATTTGTCTTGCCAGAACTAGAATGCCTAAACCCTGAAAATCTAAAATAGCAAAATTTAAAAACCAAGCAATTTTTGTTGCGAAAAATAGTAAAAACTATATAAAATTATCTTGGAGGAAAATTATGGAAAAAGCAAGAATAGGTATTAATGGTTTTGGTAGAATTGGTAGACTCATTTTGCGTGTTTGCTCAGGTCGTGACGATGTAGAAGTAGTTGCAATCAACGACCCTTTCATTTCACCAGACTATGCAAAATATTTGTTGGTGCATGACAGCACTCAGGGAAAGTTTGATGCAGATGTCGAATTTGACGACAAAAATTTGATTGTAAGCGGCAAAAAAATTAGATTTTTTAATGAAATGATGCCAGAAAATATTGGTTGGAGAGAAACAGGTGCTGAATATATTGCAGAGGCCACCGGAAAATTCACATCTAGCGACAAAGCAAAAGCACATCTTGTGGCAGGTGCAAAAAAAGTTATTGTAACTGCTCCAGGAAAAGAAATGCCAATGTTTGTTATGGGCGTTAACAACACAAGTTATAATGGCGAAGATATTGTGAGCAACGCAAGTTGCACAACTAACTGTCTAGCGCCACTTGTTAAGGTTATCGACGACAATTTTGGAATAGAAGAAGGACTAATGACGACAGTGCATTCGTACACTGCAACTCAACTTACGGTTGATGGTCCTAGCAAAAAAGATTGGCGTGGAGGCAGAGCAGCAGCAATCAATATCATTCCAAGCACAACGGGAGCAGCAAAGGCAGTAGGAGAAGTTATACCACATCTAAAAGGCAAACTCACTGGTATGAGTTTTAGAGTGCCAACGGCAACAGTTTCAGTTGTAGACCTAACTTGTGTGCTATCTAAAAAAACCGATTACGAAACAATAAAACAAGCAGTCAAAAAGGCTTGTGAGACCAATATGAAGGGCATAATGGCATATACAGACGAGCCAGTAGTTAGCACAGATTTTGTTCACGACATGCACACATCAATATTTGATGCAACAGCAGGCATTATGCTAAACGACCATTTTGTTAAACTCGTTAGTTGGTACGACAACGAATGGGGCTACTCAAACAAAACTGTCGATTTGATTAGTTATATGCACTCAAAAGACATAAAATAATTGCAAAAAAATTCTCTTTATGGTAAATTTATCATAAGGAGATTTTTTTATGAATTGTCCAAAGTGCTACGGAAAAATTGATAAAGTTAGCAATCGTTGTAAGTCATGTGGCTTTAATTTGCGAGAACTAAACGGTGCAACACATAAAGATGTTAAAAGAGCAAAAAAAGAAGGCTTTGGCGACGATGTGCTATACACTTCTTCTTTGCCTGCCGATATGAGAAAAAAA
>CATZIR010000083.1 GCA_958420145.1 uncultured Eubacteriales bacterium
AAAGAAATTTTTACAAAGCAACTAAAACGAAAAGAATTTTTTGTTGTATATGTCCAAGATTTTGAGCAAATTATTGCACTACTAGGTCTTATGGGTGCGACAAAGTCGTTTTTGGACTTGCAAAACGAAAACGCAATCCGTCAAATGCGAAATGATGTAAATAGGCTGAATAATTGTTCAACAGCCAACATAACTAAAACTGTGAACGCTAGCATTGAGCAACTAGAAAGCATAAAAATTTTGCAAGAAACCATAGGAATTGAAAATCTAGAAGAACCACTAAAAGTTGCTTGCTATCTTAGACTTGCCAACTCAGAAGAGAGTTTAGACAACTTGGTAAAACTATCTACAGACAAGATTTCTAAGAGTGGTTTATATCATAGATTTCAAAAAATTAACAAACTTGCAAAGGAACTCAAAAAGTAAAAAATTGGTAGATAACGATTAAAAATCGCTATCTATTTTTTTAGTTTGCTGATATAATCAAACTATGGAAAATAATCGAAGCAATTTTGTTCATCTTCATTTGCATACAGAATATAGTTTGCTAGATGGCGCAATAAGAATAAAAGATTTGATAAAAAAAGTAACAGAGATGGGACAATGTGCTGTTGCAGTAACCGACCATGGTAATATGCACGCTACAACTGAACTACTAAATACCGTTAAAAAATACAACAAGGGCATTGATGATTGGAATAGTAAACCAGAAAATGCTAACAATCAAAAACAGCGTTTTAAGGCCATCGTGGGCTGTGAATTTTATGTTGCACCAGACCTAAACATAAAAGCAGGTGGTATGGATTACAGCCACCTTATTTTGCTTGCCAAAAACGAAAAAGGCTATAGAACGCTATCAAAACTTAGTTCTATTGCGAGTGTAGACGGCTACTACTATAAGCCTAGAATTGACTACGCAACCCTAAAAAAATACCACGAAGGACTAATTTGCACAAATGCCTGTATTGGTGGCGATATTCCAAAATTGATTTTAGCAAGGCGTTATGACGAAGCCGAAAAACTAGCGCTTGAAATGAAAGAGATGTTTGGCGACGACTTCTATTTTGAAGTGCAAAATCACTTTATTCCAGAAGAACTTGAAGTTAGGCTAAAACTTCGTGAAATGGGCGAGAAACTCGGTATCAAACTCGTGGCTACAAACGACTGCCACTATCTAAACAAAGAAGATAGCGAAGCACAAGAAGTATTGATGTGTATCAATATGAAAAAGACCTTTGACGACCCAACTCATATGAGATATGGCGACCAGTTCTATGTTAAGAGCGAAGAAGAAATGCTAGAAGTTTTGGGTGGCTTTGAAGATGCCGTTCATAACACGGTTGAGATTGCCGACAAGTGCGAAGAATACTACTTTTCTAAAGATAAGTCACTCATTCCTTTGTATACTCCACCAGATGGCAAAACATCGGCTGAATATGTTAGAGAACTAGCCACAACTGGTGTATATCAAAAATATAAAGAAGTCACTCCAGAAATTAAAGAGCGTTTGGAATACGAACTTGGCGTTATTAATAGCATGGGCTTTAACGACTACTTCTTGGTTGTATGGGACTACATCAACTGGGCAGAAAGTATGGGCATTGCCGTTGGCCCGGGAAGAGGAAGTGGTGCAGGAAGTATCGTAGCATATGGTATGGGTATTACAAAACTAGACCCATTAAAGTATAGTTTGTTCTTTGAGCGTTTCCTAAACCCAGAAAGAGCAACTATGCCCGACTTTGATATTGACTTTGAGCCAGAGAGAACAGAAGAAGTTATTCAGTATGTTACTCAAAAATATGGCTACGACAAAGTTTGCCGTATTGTAACATTTGGTAGACTAAAAGCAAAGGCTGTTATTAAAGATGTAGGCAGAGTGTTTAGAATGCCTTTTGCCGAAGTGAATGAAATCACAAAACTAATTGACCCTAAGGGAATGTTCGACCACGAAACTCTAAAATACTTGTTTGGACTAGCCGACAAAAACAAAAAGAACGACGACCCAGAATTGCAAGCAAAATACGAAGGCGACTTAAAGTATGAAAACCCAGAACTAGTGGAAATGTACAAAAACAATCCAAATGTAAAGAGAGTGGTTGATATTGCAATAAAACTAGAAAATATGCCACGAAACTTGTCTGTTCACGCAGCAGGTGTTGTTATTTGTAACAAAGTGTTAAGTGACAACATTCCACTAGCAAGAGTGGGCGACACAATCGTAACACAGTATAATATGATTGATGTAGAAGAACTTGGCTTTCTAAAAATGGACTTTCTAAGACTTGAAACTCTTAGTGATATTTTAGGAACACTAAAAATTATCAAGGAAGTTCATAACAAAACTATAGACTTTTACAATATGGAATACACCGACCCAAAAGTATACGACCTTGTGAGTTGTAGTGATACCGACGCAGTATTCCAACTTGAAGGTGGTGGCTTTAAGAAATTCCTAATCGACCTTCAACCAAGGCAACTTGAAGATATTATCGCTGGAACGGCTCTATTTAGACCAGGTCCAATGGACAGTATTCCAACCTACATTAAAAACAAAAACGACCCAGAGCATATCGACTATGGTATGGACTGCCTAAAACCAATTTTGGAACCTACCTATGGCGTTATTGTATACCAAGAGCAAGTTATGAATATTCTGCAAGTTATGGCAGGCTATTCACTAGGTCAAGCCGACCTTGTTCGTCGTATGATGAGTAAAAAACATATGGACGAAATGATTGCCGAAAGAAAGACTTTCCTTTATGGTAGAGATGACCCAAAACACCCAATCGAAGGCTCACTAAAGCGAGGTGCAACCGAAGAATTCGCCAACAAAATTTATGACCAAATGATTAGTTTTGCAGCCTATGCGTTTAATAAAGCGCACGCAGCAGCCTACACATTCGTAACATATCAAACAGCCTACCTAAAAACCTACTACCCAGTAGAATATATCATCGGTGTGTTAAACAACCGTTTAAACAAGCCAGAAGATATTGCTAAATATATTCTTTACGCTAAAAGTAAAAACTACGCAGTCTATCCACCAGATGTAAACAAAAGTCACAGTTTGTTTAGTTATGAAAACGGTGGTATTAGATTTGGTATTGGCGCACTAAAAAATATGGGTATCGCTATTAGCGAAAAAATTATTGAAGAAAGAAACCTAAATGGCGAATATGCCGACATTAGTGACTTAATTACAAGAACAAGCAAGTATGGTCTAAACAAAAAGGGAATAGAAGCACTAATATTGTCTGGTGCTATGGACAGTTTTGGAAAACCAAGAAGCGTGCTAATGGAAGTCTACGACAAAATTAGTGAAAGAGTGAGCGTAGACAAGAAGGCACAATCAAATGGACAAATGAGCATGTTTGGTAGTTTGATTCCTTCGTCGAACTTTATCAATAAAATTGATTACCCAAACAAACCAGAGTATGTGGACAATATCAAACTAAAACTAGAAAAAGAGATAGTAGGCGTATATGTTTCTGGTCACCCACTAGACAAGTATGTCGAAAAACTAGAACAGTTTGACTTTTCGTCTAGTATGCTAAAAGACTATGAAGCAAGTAGTGAAGAAAGTGATGACGACGATATGCAAACCATAGACACAAAAGAAACAAACGAAACAAACGAAGATAGCCCACTAAAAGACGGAATGAAAGTCGAGTTTGGTGGAATTATCAGTGAAGTTAAAAAACTTTATACTAAAAAAGACAATAAAGAAATGGCTTTTGTTAAAGTCGACGATATGTTTGGCTCAATCGAACTAATGGTCTTCCCAAAACTTTATGCCAAACTAAAGCACGAACTATACGAAGACAATATGGGAACATTCAGTGGCAAACTCTCCATGAGAGAAGGCGAAAAGCCATCTGTTCTACTTGAAAAATTTGAAGCATGGACACATGACAGCAGTGCCGAGCAAGAAACACATCAAGAAGAAACACCAAAAGAGCCTATAAAAAAATTGTATCTACGATTTGATACAACTAATCAACAACTATACTCAACTATAGTAGATGTTTTGAGTAATCATATGGGCGAAAGTGATGTCATTGTAAAGTGTTCAAAAACAGGTGGGGCATACAAAATGAATTGTTCAATC
>CATZIR010000084.1 GCA_958420145.1 uncultured Eubacteriales bacterium
ATTTCGTCGTTAATGCTCATATCTTTTTCGATGTAGGTGTCGGAACTTACAATATACGCTTCTGGTTGATAGTAGTCGTAGTATGATACAAAGTATTCCACTGCGTTATTTGGAAAAAACTCTCTAAACTCGTTGCAAAGTTGGGCTGCAAGTGTTTTGTTGTGTGCCAAAACTAGCGTAGGTCTATTAACCTGCGCTATAATATTCGCCATTGTGAATGTTTTACCACTGCCCGTAACGCCCTTTAGAACCTGCGATTTTAGTCCGTCGTTAATTCCTTCAACTAACTTTTCAATCGCTTGTGGTTGGTCGCCCGTTGGCTTGTATTTTGACACTAATTCAAACTTTTTATCTTGCATTTCTTCCATAATCTAATTATAACCCAAAATTAATCAAAAACAACATTTTTACTTGTCGTTATCACTAAACCACTGCATAATAGACTCAAAAGTACTTTCTGCATTACCATAGTAAAGCCACCTTTGATAGTAATCCCATTTTTTGTGTTCACTTTTTGCTTGAGAAATCGACGAGGCATAACCAATATTAAAGTATGAGTAGTCTTTGCTAAAAGCCGATTTTTGTATTTCAAATACAAGCAATTTATTATTAACTTCTTTTAGCCATTTGTTGCCGTCATCTACAAAACCTTGTTGTTTGAAGTTTTGCTTGAAATACTGCGTAAGTTCGTCCATAGTAATATTTACAAATTTTGTTTTATCTGTTTCAAATTCATATATTTGGCACTCATTTATAACTTTTATAGCCGTAAACTTATTAAATGCAATCAAATCTCCATCCACAAAGCCATATAAAACGTTGTGAGATTTTATAAACTTTGCAAAGTAATCATTAGTCGAACGAGTATATCTCAAAAGATTTCTAAAATGTTTTAATATCTGTTCAAAATCAAAAAATTGCTTATTATTAGAAATAATAAATGGTTTTTCACGAGAGTAAACATCTAATTCGTCTATGTCTTCTTCAAAATTTCTACTGTCGGTTGAAATTCATTCACAAGTATATGCGTCCATGTCTTCGTAGATATTTACAATATAATTTTTTGCTGGTTTTAGTTTTTTCAATCCAGAAATAAACCATTGAGAAAAATTATTTGCCTTTTTTTCTATGCTTCCAAAGTCTTCGATATATTTTTCGTCTACTAAACTATTTGCAAACTCTTGAAAATTTGATGCTACTAAACTTACTTGGTCTAGTTCGTCATTAAGATATTTTACTGCTGGTGTTTGGGCATTTTTGGAATAGTCCAAAAAGAAGTGGCATTTCCCCGACCTATCATCAGCAAAAAACAAAACATTTCTAAACATAGTGTGATAGTCATCTTTTTGTGTTATGAACTCGAAGTTATAGTCTTTTATATTTTCGGGACTCACTACAGAAAAAACTTCGTAGTAGTTTGGACCATACATCGTTGCTGGCAAAAATTTATCTAGAACAAAACGCTTTTGTTTTTCACCACTTTGGTATTCTTTTAGAAAATTTTCAAAATTTTCTGGAAAAATAACATAATTTAGGAAATTTTTTGTGAAAGTTTTAAATTCTTCCACTTTTTGAATATTGCTTTTATCAATAGGATAACGCTTAACATCGTACTTTTTTAGTTCAACTTTTTCTGCAAATTTTTTGTTATATAACATTTTCATTTCGGCTATTCGGTCAAATTTTTCTTGCTTTCTTTTTAATAAATCTATCATAATGGCTGGAATAAAAATCATTAATCCAGCAACGCCAAAAAAACATAGCCAAGTATTTTGCTAACTTTCAAACATAATAAGCCTAAAAACATCACAGCAACACCACTAAAAAGAATGATGGCTAAAATTTTATATTTTTTATCTGCTTGTCTATTGCCAATAGTTTTCATATAACCTCCAAAAAATTAAAAGTTATGCCAATCAATAGGACTCAATTTTTCGTCAAATTCGTCATATGCACCACAAAGCACAGCATCATATGCATCACTTAGTTGAACAGTCATTGTTTCTGTATTAATCATATTAAATGATACTCTTTCTATCTTTATGGACTTTATATATGAGTCAATATCAAACCACTTGAATTTATCTTTGAAAAATTTTTCTGCATCAAAAGAAATTTTTTTCGTGATTCCATACTCATCAAACTGGGTTAGTGCTTTTTCTATTTTATCTATATCTTTTTGTGACAAAAAGTCAGTCACACTAATGTTTTCATAGTCCTTGAACTTATAGCCATTTAGCATATATTTTTCCCAGAATGGATTTTCGTTTTCTGTGTATGTTTCAAGAGCCATAGTCAAAAAGTAATTTTTTAGATATGATTTATTGCTATCAATTTTTTCTTTAATGCTAAAAATGAACTTCTTAACCTTTTCTATGGCTTCTTCGTTTGACAAGTCTAGCCTTTCTATATCTTCGCCGTCGAAATAAATTCTAATCTTATCGCCTTGGCAGTAGCCTAAATCTCCCAAACTAAATTTGCCAACAAAAATAAAGTAGCCGTCTTGCAGTAATTTTACATCAATGCCGTCTGGGTTTTCTTTGTTTAGTTTCTTTGAATATTCATCGACGACCATATTTTCTTTTACAAGCGACTTATCGTAGTCTTGTGGTGCGACAACTCCAACCATTTTTGCATACCAAGTTAGCATTCCAATTTCTAAAGAGCACCCAACAAGCACATCAATCAAAAGCAAAATAACAAGCGTTTTTTCGCTGTATATCTCCATTTTATTAAGAATAAATAGCAGTACCATTATGCCCACAAAAACAAATGGGAATATAATACTAAACCATTTAGCAAACTTTCTTTTCTTCATATTTGCCTCCATATTTTCAACTTAATTTTAATACAAAAATATTTGAAATGCAATCTTTTGTTTTATATAAAATAAATTGAAAATATAAAAATTTACTTATTAAAATAAGTTTGATTTTGTAAAATAACCACACAATAAAAATTAATAAAATTCTATAACAAAAAACAGCAAAAAAGTTTGCAAAGAGTTTTGTAAAGATTTTTCAAATGCACTAAAAATACTATTATGAGCATATAACAAAAAAAATAGGAAGAGTTTTTCTTCCTATTTTAATTTTTTTATAAAACTATTTTGTTTTAGTTTTGTCGTTTGATGGTTTTTTTCTATTGTTTACAATGAAGAATGTGATTACTGAGCCACAAACTGCAACACATAGAACAATTAGAACTGTTCCCCAAATAACTGCAGCATTGGTTTCTTTTGCACTTTCTGCACTAACAACGATTGTTGTTTGTTTTTCTGCAGAGTTACCAGCCTTATCTGTTGCTGTATATTTTAGAACATATGAACCTGCTTTTTCAAACTTGTATGTGTAGTAACCGTCGCTGTCTTTAGATAAAGTTTTTGTTGTTCCATCTGTTTCTTTGACTGTTACAACAAGTTTAATGTCATCTGCATCTGTAACTTCGTCACTTAGAACAATATCGCTTGCTTTGATTTTGATTTCACCGCCAAGTTTTGCGTTTGTTGGGAAGTTAGTATCTAGGTTACCGATTTCGATTGTAGGTTCTTTCAAATCACCAACTCTTAGTGTTTTTGTGATTGATGTTGTGCCTGCTTCTGTTTCTACAGTATAGATAACTTTGTATTCACCGTCTTTTGCAGTTGGTTCAAAAGCACCATAAACTGATTCAAATCTTTCTTGGTTGATTAGAAGAGTATTTTCTGCAATGTCTGCTTTTAGTGTTACTGCGATGTCTTGGCTATCTGGTCCTTGAATTTTAATGCTGTATGATTTAACTTTTGCGTTAACATCAAGATATGGAATAGCAATTAGGTTGTATTTTCCGGTTTCTTCTTCTCCTTCCATTACTGGAACTAAATTTGCTGTTTCGTACCATTCTGATTCGTTAAATTTAACTTTGCCTTCGTTAGAAGTATCTTCTGCAACTTGAATTTCGATTATATTACTCTTTACAGTAAATCTTGAATTTGTGTATACATAAACAAATCTGTATGTTCCTGCTTGTTTTGGAGTGAATGTCTTAGTTGCTCGAACAAATGAGAATTCTGGGTTTGTGTAGCCATTTAAATCTGCACTG
>CATZIR010000085.1 GCA_958420145.1 uncultured Eubacteriales bacterium
AAGAACTCTATGACTTTTTTGGAAAAGACAGTGCAGTTCCTAGCCTAGTGGTTGAACTAACCACTGCAAACTATGTGCCAAAACTAATCGGCAAAGCAGAATATTTAGCCTACAAAATGGAACATATGACATCTTACGCACTCGTAATAAAACTATGCGACAGACTCGACAATTTGTCTGATATGGCAGGTTGCACTATAGAAAAGCAAAAACGCACCCTAAGCGATACTAGATTTATTATCGACTACCTTAAAACTCACAGGGTTCTAACCAAAACCCATCAAAAAATAATAAACGAAATAGAAAAAATACTTCAAAAAAATGGCTATTAAAAAACTAAATCAAACGATTTAGTTTTTTATTTTTTTGAACATATACACCGTTTGTTGAGTTTATAAATTTTCAAACAAAAAACACACCTGCAAGTGTGTTTTTTATTTTATTTCAAGTTATCTATCTTAAAGTAGTTCCAAGGAACTTCGTCTACTGGTGGGTAGCAAATAAAGTTCATAATTTGTTTTGTAGTTGGGTGAACAAACGATAGTTTATAAGCCCAAAGTGCCAAGTTGTAGCCCTTTACAATATCGCCGTGATATTTTACATCACCAAACACTGGACACTTTATTGTTGACATTTGCACTCTAATTTGGTGGCTTCTCCCAGTAAATAATTTTATGTTAAGCAAAGAAAGTTTATCGTTAAAAGATAAAGTTTTGTATACAAGTTCTGCTTTTTTTGCACCTTGTTCTAGCATTGGAACAACTCTAACAACATTGTCTTTTTCGTCTTTTTTCAGATAGTGAACAAGAAGTTCGCTGTCCATTTTAGGTTTTCCAACAACGACGGTCAAGTATTCCTTATTAAACTCTCCACTTTTCATTTCTTCGGCTAACCTGCTAGCACATTTGCTTGTTTTAGCAAATACCATTAGTCCCCCAGTTGGTCTATCTAGTCTATGAACTAGTCCAACATAGGCTTCTCCACTCTTGTTATATTTTTCTTTGATATACTCTTTGCACATTGTGAGCATATCTTTGTCTTTTGTGCTATCTTCTTGACTTGGCACATTTTGTGGTTTTATAACAACCAACAAATGATTATCTTCGTATACCACACTTAGTTCATTATGCTTGTCCATTTTTAGTAGTTCTCCAAAATATTATTAATGTCCATAACATCGGCAACCGACACAATTCCCAGTGGATGCTCGTGTTTTTGACCATTTTTTGTTATCAAAATAACTAGTAATTTTCGATTGTGATAGAACATATCGAGTGCTTTTTCTAGTGTTAAACTTTCGTTTTCAATAGTCCAATAGTTGTCTCCAATATTTAGGCTGATTGCTTCTTTTACAGTAGTTTTTTTAACATATTCGTCTAGAGAATAGCCATTTATCAACACTTTTCCCAAGTTATCAATTAGTTTTTGACCATTTGCAACACCAATAAGTTCTTCGTTTTCGTAAACTGGCAAGTTACTATAACCACTTTTGCTTATTGTTTCAATCGCCTTTTGAAGCGTGTCACTGTGCTTTATGCATAAAACATCTTTCTTGCAAATCGTGTCCAAAACTTTTGGTGGTGTGCATACAAGTGACGCAATTTTTTCAAGTTTTTCTACAACATTGATGTGTGGCTCTGCGATAACTTCGGTTTCGTTGCCACTATGAATAATTGCATTTCTTAGTCTACCATAGTCAACCAGCAAATCTTCGTATTTTCTCACCACCGAGTTTAGCACCACACTACGCCTAATAACATCACTAAACGCCATACTGCGCTTAAAATTGTATTGTGTTCTTAGTGCATAGTCTAGATTATTATATGCTTTCAAAAATCTTGTTGCATTATCACTCAAAATTTTTTCCTCCAAACTGTAAATATGATACCATTGATTAATTTTTTTAGCAAATAAAATGTGTTGTTTCGACATTATATCTTATAATAGTATATGTAAAATGAAAAATTATAGTAAACGCAAAAAAACACTTGAAATTTTTTCGCTTTTAGTCTATAATAAACACGACTGTGCTATGTGGGGAGTTAGCGGTGCCCTATTCTTGCAATCCGCTTAGCAAGGCAGAAAGTCTTTTTCGGAAATGGTAATGAAAGCAGAATGAATTTGCCTTATGTTGAAGAAAAGGTCTTGTGCAAGAGTTAATTGTGAACCATGTCAGGTCTGGAAGGAAGCAGCATTAAGCAAATCTAACTTTGTGCCACAAGGAAACTTTTTTGGAGTAAGACAAACCGTGACCACTTTGGTTATTGTTTACAACAAAGAATGCACAGTTTTTTTATGCATAAAAAATAGCACTAATAAAGTGCTATTTTATTTTTTATGCGTTTTGTGAAGCCTTGATATCTTGTTCTAGTTTTCCAAGTAGTTTTAGGTTATACCAAGCATAGAATGTGAATAACGCACTCCAAACTAATGATAGATAACTTGAACCACCAGAAATTTCAAATGCTGTCATCATGTATGCTAGAACACCAATTTCAAATGCAAAGAACACTGTGAACACAATGCTTAGAATTTTTGTCCAAACTTTGCATTTAGCAAAAAGCGTTGTAACATCTTCGTCTTTCTCAATAGATTTTTTTAGTCTACTAATAAAAGTAAAGTAAATACAAGACAAAACACAATTTACGACAGCAAATACAAGTTCTATAATAGACAAGACGCCTAAAACAGTTGTTTCTGTCGTATTATATTTGAGTAATGTTCCAATGTCAC
Organism: uncultured Eubacteriales bacterium; assembly: GCA_958420145.1. Taxonomy (GTDB): domain Bacteria; phylum Bacillota; class Clostridia; order Christensenellales; family UBA1242; genus CAKVNM01. Next base: position 2,734 of record CATZIR010000085.1, read on the forward strand.
CTACACTAATTAAACCCATAAGAAGTCGTAATGCCATAAATACTAATAAGAAAATAGTTGTATTATACACTGCTTTTAGGTTTTTGTCTATACCTATGTATCTATTAATAACTTGTTTGTCAATTTGTTTTTCTGTGTTGACTGTTTCAACTTTTTCTTCCACTTTAGGTGTTTCGCTTTCTTGTGCCTTTACTTCGACAACTTCGTCTTTTTCTTCCATAATCCCCTCCTATAAAAATTATATCAACAATAGTTATACGATAGTAGATATATAGAAAATTCTATCTTTATATGCATAAAAAAAGCACATGGTGTGCTTTTTTTTATTTATGATTTTCTGTTTTCTTTCTTAGCTGTGCAAGTGAAACTGGGTCAAGTGCATCGTAAAATCTTTTAATAACAGCATCTTTATCGTATGGGACGTCCAAAATTTCATACTTTAGAACTGGAATATTTACTGCTTCTAGAGATTTTGCAACTGCCTTATCAAGTTCTTTCATTGTGCTATCTGTGATTGAAGGATAGTAACAATCAATAACCACAACTGGTTCCATTGTTGAGCGTTTGAAAATACAAAAGTCAACATATTTTGTTTTGACAGCGTTATACATAATCAAACTTCCATGTGGTTTAACAATCTTGTCTACACCAACTTTTGGAACCATTAGATAGTCTTTAGGAAGTAACATTCTATACATATCGTAGAACTCAACTTCTTTTGGCCATAGATATGGAACGTGTTTTACAAGTTGGTTGCGTATGTCTATTTTATCAAAATCTATATCTTTTGCGTCTTTGTCCATTTTGTTCTTTGTTTTGATAGCCAAGAATATTGCCAAGCCACCAAACAATGCGATAATCAAAATACTAATAATTATATTCCACATAATTCTTCTCCTTTTAACTTTTATATTTTATCATAGATAAATAAATTTGTAAATACTCAAATTGAATTTTTTATAAAAAATTAATCGGTTGACCAATCTATTGGTGTTAAACCATTTTTGATTAAAAAGCCATTTGCAATTCTAAAATGATTGCAACCAAAAAATCCGTTATATGCCGATAAAGGACTAGGGTGAGCGCACTTTAAAACCAAATGGTTAGGATTGTTTAACACTTCACCAAACTTTTGCGCTTGTGAGCCCCATAGTAAAAATACAACAGGCGTGGACACATTATTCACCTTTTTAACAATCTCTGTAGTGATGTTCTCCCAGCCCTTGCCCTTATGAGCATTTGCCTTTCCCTTTTCGACCGTTAGAACGGTGTTAAGAAGTAGCACACCTTGTTTTGCCCATTTTATCAAA
>CATZIR010000086.1 GCA_958420145.1 uncultured Eubacteriales bacterium
ACTAACAAATCATAAGCAATTTGAGAAGGTAGATATTATAGTAAAAACTATAGTAGATGAGAAGAGTTATATTTTGAAAATTTCCATATTTTTACATACAAGTACAATGTTTTATGATATAATTTATTTATAGGAGTAAAAAGTATGCCATTTAAAGGAACGGATAAAGATGCATACGCTAAAGCATCTAAAGGTAAAACACCAAAACAAAGGAGTAAAATATATTATCGAGAAAAGGCTAAAAATGAAATGAGATCAAAACAATCGACAATTCCCATGTTGCCACAACAATCAAAGTCATTGACAAATTCTAGATTCTTTTCAACAGGTATAAAGTACACACCTAGAATACAACATAAATCTCCTTTATCGGTGGTTGGCGATTTTTCTGAATTACACAAAAGTAACCCAAAAACTCAACCAAAGGTCAATATAAAACAGCAATTAAAAAAATCAAATTCGATTATATGGGATAAAACTCTTGATGGTTTAAGTGATACAATTAAGGATGAGATTGTTGATCTTACGCTTGAACTTATAAAGGCTAACACAAATGAACAGGTTGAAAAAATCATTGAAACTTATCAAACAATAGAAAAATATATTAAGATTGCGCAAAAAATTTATAAAGTAATAATAGAAATAGATAAAAAGATAAATAAGCTTTCTATAAAATATATACAGCAAAACAATGAAGATTCTCAATTAAAGTATAATAAAGAATATGAAAATAATAAAACAATGTATTTAAAGCATAAAAACATCTTGGACTTGGCTCTTATAGATTTGCAGAATCTTGAGACTTGGTATTTAGGTAAAAATAAAAAACAGGCTAATAAACTTTATAAACTTGTTTTGAATGGAAAGAAAATAGCAACTTCTTATTTGTATAATAAAAATGAAAGGCTAACAAATAATGTCTATAGCATCTTAACAAATTGGGATAAAAATAGACAATCATTAATTTTAACTACAAATATTGAAATTGTGCCTTTCAACAAAGTAACAAAACAGCATGCTCGAAATGAAGGAGAAGGAACTAAAACTTTACGTTATTGGCGAAAAACTCACAAAAAATTTTTCATTGAAGAATTAGCAGAGAGCGAACAATCTTTCACAGATGAAACACTAATTGTCTGTGAAACATTTAAGTTTGTGAAAAGATTAAAATAATCTTAATCACGGTGGGTATTAACTTTTTATTGCGATTAATGTAAGATGCTAAGCTAAAAGCAGAATCTAAGTATGACATATTTAATAAAACTCAAATTATAAATTCTGACTTCCACAAAATAGTTAAGAAACTAAAAGTAAAATAAATTTAAAATGCTTTTATATACTTATAAAAACTACTTCTGTTCATTTTAAGAGATGACAGGGCTTCGACTAATGTTATCTCTTTTTTCTTGTACTTGTCGGCTATTGTTTTAAAATTTATTGAAATTTTAAGCTTTGGACGACCTAGGTGCTTGCCCTTTTCTTTTGCTATTCTTATTCCTTCGGCTTGTCGCTTTTTTATGTTTTCTCTTTCGTTTTCAGCAACAAAAGAGAGTATTTGCAAGACTATATCACTTATAAATTTTCCAACTAAGTTTTTACCTTCGGTTCGTGTGTCGAGCAATGGCATATCTAGAACAACAATATCCACATTAAGCCGATTAACAATATCTTTCCATTCATCAATAATCATATCGTAATTTCTGCCGAGTCTATCAATGCTTTTTATTATAAGTAGATCTCCAGATTTAAGTTCTTTCTTTAACTTTTGATATTCACATCTCTCAAAATCCTTGCCACTTTGTTTATCAATGAATATTGTTTTATCATTTAATCCTTGTGCATACATTTCCACAAGTTGTCTGTCGATATTCTGATCTTTTGTACTGACACGCACATAACCATATTTCATATAATCACCTCTAAAAGATTATACCAAATAAAAAGACTCCTGCTCAAAAAAAGCAGGAGCCTTTTTCTGTCCAAAAAGGTTTACCTTTGTGGATTTATAGCGAAAAACAGCGGAAAGATATTTGACATGTTTTTTTAAAGAAAATTTTGTATTTTGTTGTAGTTTTTACTTAATTTCGTGCTATAATAATTTTGTAAGTTATTAAAATAACAATAAAAAATGCATTAACTTGTTAAAAGTTAAAGTTTGTAAAGGTAAACCTTTTTAGACAAAAAATTTTGTTTTTATAGGTGTAAAAGGAGATTTATGTTAGCACAACCAGATATTGATATACGAGAAAATTATATTAAGTGCTTGAACACTGAACTTTTAAGTATTTTGCTTAAAGATAGAAGTTCTGGCAAAAACATAATCTGGGCGACTGACATCTATGCTAGTAAAGGTCCTTCTTATGACTCTCCAGAACCAATAACAGTAAAGTTGATAACTGGTAGGTTTAGAAAAATAATAAGACCACGAATAGATAAATCTCAGAAAGAACAGAAAATAAGAATCAAAGACAAAGCTGAAGTCTTTACTCCATCGTGGATATGTAACGAAATGAACAATCATCTTTGCGATGAATGGTTTAATAGCAATGATGTGTTTAATACTGCAAAAGATAAAACTTGGATAGTTAATAATAACAAAATACCTTTCACGAACGAAAAAGATAAAACTTGGCAAGATTTTGTAAAACTAAAAGTACTTGAAATCTCATGTGGGGAGGCGCCCTTCCTCGCTAGCCGATATGATACAACAACTGGCAAATGGATAGATGTAAACAGTAGAATTGGTGCATTAGATAGAAAATTAAGAGTAATCAATGAAAATTGCGAGTCGGAACAAGATTGGTATAACTGGGCACTTATCGCATTCAAATCAACTTTTGGCTATGAGTGGCAAGGCGACAGTTTGCTGATTGCAAGAGAAAGTTTGCTATTTACATTTATAGATTATTATATTGCAAAATTTGGAATGTTCCCTATAAAAGAGTATTTGATAGAAATTGCAAAAATACTTTCTTGGAATATATGGCAAATGGACGGACTAAAAGATGTTATTCCAAACAGTTGCAAACCAATAAAAAAAAGGCAAATATCATTATTTGAAGATGAAGATATAGAACCTTGTTTAGGTTGTGCAAAAAACGATAACAGCAAGCATACTGGAATATACTCACGAATAATGAACTGGGAAACTAAAAGATCAATTAAATTTTTCAAAGGAGAAAAGCGTATGAAATTTGATTATGTTATAGGAAATCCACCTTATCAAATGGAAGATAAAGGAACTCACAAAATTCAGTTGAAAGAACAAGTGCCATAGCTGTCTATCCATTTTTTGTAACTGAAGCGAAACATATTGCAAATATTGTCAGTTTGATTATTCCTAGTAGATGGATGACCGGAGGTAAAGGTCTTGATAAATTTAGAACAGAAAATCTAAATGATTGTCATTTTAAACTAATTCATGATTATGAGGATGATAAAGAATTGTTTCCCAATACCGACATAGGTGGTGGTGTTATGTACTATGTTTGGGATAACAAATACTTAGGAATGGTTGATTATTTTTTTCATAATCATAGTGGTATAACAAGGACAAAAAGATATTTGAATACTGGTAGTAATATAGTTATAAGGGATTATTCATCATCTATAATAGTTAATAAAATCGGTTATTCCAATAGTTTTATGGAACTAGTTTCTCCTCGTAACCCATTCAATCTAAATGGGAATGTTCTAAACAATGAGCACAATTTTTCACAAGAAAAAAATGATACGAATTGCAAATTTTATTGTTGGGATGGGAACCCAACTATTAAATTTTTAAATAAAGCATTAATTTCCGAGGAGGTCCTACTCAATAACTTCAAGGTTTTCATTTCAAAAACAGCAGATCCCCCTATAAGATTTGGTAGAGAAAATAAAATGATATTAAGAAAACCTTTTTTAGGACATCCAAATGAAGCTTGCAGTGAAACATATTTGACTATAGGAGCTTACAAATCGCAGGAAGAACCT
>CATZIR010000087.1 GCA_958420145.1 uncultured Eubacteriales bacterium
TATTCAGTAAAACTTGCTACATAGAAGTGGCTCAAGTGGTTGAACCAAATAAAATAGTTATTGAAGGTGTCAACAAAAACGGCACATTGGTTGAACTTCCAGATGGCGACAAAAAAATAAATGTAGGTGGTGGTCTCACTGCCACAGCAAAAGATTTGTACGTTGATGTACGTAACATTAGTGCAGACACTAAAATGCAAATCAAAGCATATGTTCCTGAGTATGTTAACAACAATAAAGTAACAAACACTAATGTTTGCTATGAAATTGATTATGGTGACGCAGTAACCATTGATGCTAATGGCAATATTAGATTTATTGAAGACGGCGGAACATATAGAAGTGGTACAGTTCAAATTAAAGTTTATGCACAAGGTTCAAGAACACTAAGAAATCCAAATATTTCTGTTGTTGAATATATTTTATTAACCATTGCTAATGGTGAAAGTGAACAAACGGCATTTAGAATTGCAAACGAAGGTGATTTTAATCAAATGTTAAGTGATGAAAATATTGATAGTCACTACTATAAACTCACTAGCAATATCTATCTAAAAAATGACCTAAGTTCTCTAAAACCACTAAGTGATTTTGCTCCAAGAAAATTGTCTGGTCAAGGCTACACGATATATGGTCTTAATATTGATAGAGTTAAAGAAATTACGCTAAGAGAAAATGATAAAGATGTTGTTTATAACTATATTGCTTTGTTTGGTCAAAATACTGGAACAATAGAAAATGTAAATTTTGAGTTATCTATCAATGCTGGTTTAAACAATTCAAATCCTATTTTAATTTCTGGTCTTGTTGCAAGCAACCGAAACATAATTTCTAATGTTAGTTTAATTATTAAGGAAGTCAACATTTCTAACTTGCAAAATAACCAAACTATTTATTTTGGTGGAATTTCTGCAAAAAATAGTGAAATAATCGAAAATTCCGTCGTTAAAGGTAATATTAATCTAAATCAAAATGTTAGTTTTACTTCTTTATATTTTGGTGGATTTGTTGGCGAAAATTATGGCACGATAGTTTCAAATAACGATAACTACCCTGAAGAAAAAGAAGTTTATTTAGTAAACTTTAATGGCAAGATAACTATTGAAAATATTTCTGCTATAAATTCTTATATTGGTGGTGTAGCAGGTTATAATGCAGGTACAATCTCTAATATGAGAGTAAAAAATGCTCTTATTCAAGCAAACGCACTCAATAATGTTGGTGGTTTAGTTGGTCTATCAACTGGCAAACTAGAAAACAACTATGTTAATGCTAGCGTTATAGGTAACAAAAACATTGGTGGACTTGCAGGTCAAGTTCAAGGTGCACAAGTTCAAGGCGCAAATGTTTCTAAAAACATTGTAGAACTATACGAAAACGATAGAATTGTAGGAAAAACTGACGCTACTATCAATGTAATTTCTGGCTCAGATAATGTTGGTGGCTTGATTGGTTATGTGTGTGACACAAATTCAACAAGTGCTAGCAATATCTCTTACAACTACATTAAAAATTATCTATCAAAACTATACATATATAGTGAAAACATTGCAGGTGGTTTGATTGGTAATGTCGATGGTGCAACCATTGATAATGTAAAAACAATAGTCCAAATAAGTTTTGCTAACGTTAACACAAAGGCAAACACAAGTGGTGGTTTAATTGGCAAAGCAAGTAACTGTAGTGTTACAAATGTATATTCTCGTGGAAAACTAGAAGGCTTAGAAGGTCAAACCAATACACTTGGCGAATTGATTGCGACCAGTGATGCTACATTGACAAATGCATATTCAACAATTACCTTAGAAAACAAAACAGATAATACAAGTAGTGTTTTCTACGACAAAACTGCTAACGAACTAAACAATATTGAAATTTTCAAATCTAGTCCTTGGGCAAATGCTACACAAAATAGTATTACATACAACGATGGCTATCCAATTTTGATGGTAAACAGCATTGTTATGGAAAAGAATGTTCCAACTTCTATTGTGCTAGAAAAAGGTGAAGGAAAAGTTGAAGATGACAAGAATATAATTGTAACCGAAGATACGACAAATGGTATTGTAGTTAGAACAATTATTGATAATAAAATTGATATCAGTTCAATACTTTCTATTAAAGATGAATCAAACAATGAAATTAGTCTAAATGATTTGATAATAAAATCTTCAAACGAAGAAGTGTTTATAGTAGATAACGATAATAACAAAATTATTGCTAAATCTTTTGGAACAACAGAAATTATTGTTTACTCAAAATATGACAGAAATGTTTACTCTAGCAAGAAAATTACATTGGTTCATGATGTTAAATCACTAGAAATACACGATAAAAACAGTGAAAATAGTGACCCAATAGACAACTTAAAATTGCAAGTAAACAAAAATCAATATCTATACCCATTTATTAAAGATGTAAACAATAGTATTATTTTAAGTGATAACTTATTTGTTAAGGTTACTGTTTTGGCTAGTGAATACGAAAAAACAAACAAGACATTCAAAATTAATAATCAAGAATTTATTGAGACTTTTGTTAATACAACAACTACAGAAGTAGATGGAGTAGAAACAACAGTTGATACAACATATTATTATGCTTACATTCCATATTCACAAATGCTAATAAATGCACTAGAAAAAACTACTGCAAAACTAAGTCTTAGCGTTGCAGAAAAAGTAGGTGACACTTACTACGAACTAACAGGTGCAAATAATTTTGAATTACAATTATTTGAAGGTATTAAGTCTATTAGTATCGACAAACAAGAAGTTAATCTTACTACTATGAACGAAGTTAACTTTACAGTTACAGTCGTAGCAGATATTGATAGCGATACATTTGCAAGCGAATATATAGAGAAGGAAAATGATAATGCTGAAAAGATTTGTATTAATTACGATGGAACAAATCTAAAGAACGAAGATTTGGTACTTATTAGAACCACTGAAACTAAAGATAAAGATAATAATGGCGTTTATACTCATATTCTAAACTACACTCTAAAAATGAGAGATGAATACTTGCTTTTGAACTCTGAAAATAATAAAGAGAGAAAAGAACTTAAAGAAGGCTTTAGCACTGCTTTAACATTTGGTTTTAATAAAGATATTTCTTCACTCACAGCGCAAATCCAAATTACTGTTGAGCCACAAGAACTACTCAAAATTGACGCACTACACTTCCCAAATGGGCTTACAACCACAATCGGAGAAGGTAGTAACAAGCAAGAAATATTCAATGCTAATGAACTTCCAAGCAACACAATTACCCCAGGTGAGTTTGGACTACTAATGGTAGATATCTACCCAGAGTACGCTTACTTTGACGAAATTGAAGTTTACTACACAACAGACAGCAATAGCACTATGACATTTGTTCAAGTTGCTCTTGCTAGCATAACTGATGAGATTTCTCGTTATGTAGAAGTTAAGCCAAATGCATTAATTCAAAATCAAAAAATCATTATGAGCAGAATTTCTACTGTGACATTCAACGGAGATGTTGTAAACGATGATGAAACAAAATTTACAGGTAGATACTACGTTAAAACATTAATTCCAACAAAAACTCCAGCAGGAACAAAATATAATGTCGTTGTTCGTGCAACAACATATGTAGAAAAAGAAAATGGCGAAATAGAGAAGATTATACTAGAAAGTACTCCTTTAACAATCGAAGCATTGCCAAGACCAAGTGTAGATCTCACTACAGATGCCGAAGATGTTCAAATTTCGGGTGACACAATTTACATTGCTCGTGGAACTACTCAAACTATCACAGCACAAACAACAAACTATTCTAAGTTTGCAGACTTTACAGTTAGTAGTTCGTTTAATGAAAAATCACTAATTGCTCACTATACAGATAGTAACATGATAGGTGATATTTACACATTGCCTTCGCTAAGCACAAGTGG
>CATZIR010000088.1 GCA_958420145.1 uncultured Eubacteriales bacterium
TTCATTAGCAATAAATAAAATTGCGACTCAAAGCGATTTGGACGCTTTTTTTAATTTATAAAGGGGTATAATATGGAAGAAATTTTTATAACACAAGAAGGACTTGATAAAATTAAGGCAGAACTAGAAAGAATGAAAACTGTCGAGAGAAAAGAAGTTCAAAAGATGATTGGTGAAGCAAAGAGTTATGGCGACCTTAGCGAAAACTCAGAATATGATGCTGCCAAAACAAAAGAAGCACAACTAGAAACAAAAATCATAGAACTAGAAAACAAAATTAAGTATGCTAAGATTATCAGCGCAGAAGATATGAACACATCTCATGTTACAATCGGCTCAACAGTTAGACTTTACGACGAAGAATTCGAAGAAGAAGTTGAATATCGAATTATGGGCGAAGACGAAAGTGACCCTCTAAATGGCAAAATTTCTAACACTAGCCCAGTAGGTAGCGCGCTTCTTGGTAAAAAAGTTGGAGATATCGTAAAGGTTCAAACTCCAGGTGGAGAAGCCGTTTACAAAATTCTTAAAATTGGTGCATAACTTTTAATTAGCAGACTATAGAGTCTGCTTTTTTATTTTGTGTAATTTTGCTGTTGTGATAAAATATTTATATGAAAAATTTTGTTACATTTGAAGGTGGCGAAGGTAGTGGAAAATCCACCGTTATTCAAGAATTACTTGACTATTGCAATCAAAATAACATAGATTGCATAGCAACTCGTGAACCGGGAGGACTAGCTGTTTGCGAAGAGATTAGAAAGATTCTAAAATCAACACAAGGGCTATCTGTAGAGACGCAACTACTACTATTTTCGGCAAGCCGAAATCATTTGTGCCAAAATTTAATCAAACCAAATTTAGACAGTGGCAAAATTGTTTTTTGTGATAGATTTTACGACTCAACAAGAGTTTATCAAGGCTACGCTGGTGGAATGAGTGACGAAGACATTATGCTAGTAACAAACTATGCTGTGGGCGACATCAAGCCACAAGTTACTTTTTTCCTAGACATAGACCCAGTGCTTGCTTTCCAACGAAAAGGTGGCTGTGACAAGGGCGATGTTTTTGAAGAAGCAGGAATCGAGTTTCACAAAAAGGTTAGAGAAGGCTACTATAAACTAGCCGAGCAGGAAAAAGATAGATTTGTTGTTATCGACGCTACTCTCTCCAAAGAAGAAGTGCTAGGTAAGGTCATAAAAGTTTTAAAAGAAAGAAATATTTTGTAGGGTGCAATGATAGAGTTTGTAGTAAAAAACAAAGATAAGTTTAGTAGAGTGTTGAATTCGTCTAGCCACGCAATTTTGCTAGAGACGACCGACACTGTTTTGTCGTCGACACTTGCTAAAGTTTTTGCTATGAATTTGTTTTGCTTAAGCGACACAAAACCTTGCTGTATGTGTTTAAATTGCCTAAAAGTTATGTCTAACAACTCACTAGACACTTTGGTTTACCCAAAGCAAAATGTTTTGCTAATGGACGATGTTAATAACCTGCTTAAAAACTTAAACATAACTCCAGCAGAGAACGACTACAAAGTGTTTATCATTAATAACATAGACGAAGCAAATACTCTTGTGCAGAACAAACTACTAAAATCTATCGAAGAACCACCAAAGTTTGTAAAGTTTATTCTAACTTGCAAAAATAAACTAAGAGTTATTCCAACTATCGTTTCTAGATGTGAAACAGTAAGTTTGCCAAAGTTTGAACCAAGCGAGATAAAGGAACTTGTAGACAACCTTCCTAGCGACATTAGGCAGATTATCGCAGAAAACTGTAATGGCAATATAACCTTGCTTGAAAAACTAAAAAGTGAAAATAATTTCGTAGAAAACTATAATTTTGCACTAAATTTATTAAAAAATCTGCAAACAAGCAGAGATTTATTAACTTTTTCTTGTAAATTATCAAATTCTAAGCAAAATTTTCTAGAAATTGTTGACCTTATTGACGCATTCTTGCAAGATATAGTAAAAATTAATGAAAATTGCCTAGGGTTAGTGCAGAACAAATATTGTTTAGATACGCTTAGCAAAATTAGTGCAAACTTTTCAACTAAGGCGTGTTTATGCATAAGCCAACATATAATGCTGGTAAAAGAAAAAGTAAAAATGAATGGCAATTTGGGGCTAATTACCGACGAATTGCTACTAAAAATATTGGAGGAAAAATGGCAGAACAAAAAATAGTTGGTGTTAAGTTTGAAGGAACTGAACACGGCAAAATATATTACTTTGACCCACAAAATTTAGAACTAAAACTAAATGATAGAGTCATTGTAGAAACATCTCATGGGATAGCAATGGCACTTGTTGCTTTTGAAGACCGTATGATAGACGAAAAAGAACTTGTTGAACCACTAAAAAAAATTCTTAGAAAAGCGACCCAAAAAGACTTAGATGTCCAAAAAAAATTAAAAGAAAAAGAAAAATTTGCAGTAAGCGAAGCAAAAAAACTTAGCGAAAAACTAAAACTAGATATGCAAATTGTAAACGCTGAGTATGCTTTTGATGAAAGCAAAGTGATAATCAATTTTACTAGCGACGGCAGAGTAGATTTTAGAGAACTTGTAAAAATACTTGCCGGAGTACTAAAAACAAGAATAGAACTAAGACAGGTTGGAATTAGAGACAAGGCTAAAATGCTTGGTGGCATTGGACCTTGTGGAAAAGAAGTTTGTTGCAAACAATTTTTACGTGATTTTGAAAAAGTTAATATAAAAATGGCAAAAAATCAAGGAATTTCCCTTAATCCAAGCAATATTAATGGTCTTTGTGGCAGACTTATGTGCTGTCTTGCATATGAAAACGACCAATATGTAGAACTAATCAACAAAATGCCAAAACTAGGCTCAACTGTCTCAACAAAAGACGGCAAAGGCACAGTTGTATATAATGACTTACTAAAACAAATCGTATCTGTAAAAATTGTTAAAAGTGACGATAATTATAGTATCAATGATTATCCACTTGCAGAACTAAATATGGAAAGTGAAGACAATGGAAGCAAACAAGATGCTTAAAAGTGACGAAAGGCTAGATGACCTATTGCTAAACGATATGCACATAATTCAAAATAAAAATGCCTATTGTTTTACTAGCGACGCAGTTTTGCTCGCTAACTTTGCAAAGGCCAAAAAAAGTGATAACGTTATTGACTTGTGCAGTGGTAGTGGAATTGTTGGTATTTTGTTTTATGCTAAAAATTTGTGCAAGAGTATGACGCTAGTCGAAATGCAACCACAGTTTGCAGATATGGCATCAAGAAGCATAGAACTAAACAATCTAACCGATAAAATTAGAGTGGTGAATGCAAAAGTTCAGGACGCACCAAAAATTTTGGAAAATGGAAAATATGATGTAATTTTATGTAACCCACCATACAAAATTCCACAAAATCATCACATAAGCGAAAAACAAGAGATTGCCATGTGCAAATATGAACTTATGCTCACATTCGACGAACTTTGCCAAAGCGTATCTAAACTAATAAAGTTTGGTGGCAAATTCTATTTTGTTCACGAAAGCAATAGACTAGCCGAAATTATTTCGACTTTGCAAAAATACAACCTAGAACCTAAAAAAATCGAGTTATGCTACCCAGCACAAAAAAACACAAGCAATGTGGTTTTGATTGAAGCAGTGAAGGGCGCAAAAAGTGGTTGTATTGTCACCAAAACAACAAACTAAGAAAAATTAACATTTTGCTAAACGCAAAAATATTTGAATTTTTATTTGTTAAAACTTAAAAAGTTATATATTTTATAAGACTTATAGAAAGTCAAAACTTATAATTAAAAACAAAAAAACTTTGAAAAAACAGTGTTTTTTTTAAAAAATCACTAAATTTATTAAAAAAATAATACTTTT
>CATZIR010000089.1 GCA_958420145.1 uncultured Eubacteriales bacterium
TATATTGCCACAATACCTGCGCCAAACAATATAGCAAGTAAACTGGCCACCACGCTTGACTTACGCTGTTTTTTGCCTTGAATTGTGCCTAGAAGTCTAAGCCAAGAATATTTCATTAAAACATTAAACTTACTCATTCGCACTCTCCAAGAAAACATTTTCGAGTGTCTTGTCTTGCTTGATTTCTTGCATAGTTCCAGATTTTATTATCTCGCCATTTTTTATGATAGCAACCTTGTTGCAAAGTTTTTCAGCAACATCAAGAACATGGGTTGAAAAGAATATCGCTCCACCATTACCTACAAACTCATGCATAATATTTTTCAAGTTGAAACTTGCCTTTGGGTCAAGACCAACAAAAGGCTCGTCTAACACCAAAAGTTTTGGACTATGAATTAATGCACTAATAAGCACTAATTTTTGGCACATTCCGTGCGAATATGTGCTGATTGGTGAATTTAGCGCTTCGGTTAGTTCCAACAAGGACGCATATTTTTTTGTTAATGTTTCTAGTTCGCTTGTTTCAACATCAAAAATTTCACCAATAAACTTTAGATACTGCAAGCCAGTAAGCGACGGATAGATGTCTGGATTGTCTGGCACATATGCGATAATTTTTTTGGCTTCGGTAGGGTGCGATTTAACACTAATGCCGTTTATCAAAATGTCACCACTCGTGATGTCGTTAATACCAACAATGCTTTTTATCGTCGTTGTTTTACCTGCTCCATTATGACCAATAAACGCAAATATATCGCCATTCTCCACCACTAAGTTAATGTCTTTTGCACCAACTTGTCCGTTTGAATAAATTTTTGTGTAGTTTTTAATCTCTAACATTTTTATCTCCTTTTAATATACTATCTAAAACTTGTTTAGTGAGTTCTGGCTTTACAATTGCAATGCCTTGATTTTCGTCTGCCAATATTAGTAGTTCGTCTCCACTTTTAATATTGAAAATCTTTCTTGCTCCAACTGGAATTACAATCTGCCCTTTAGCACCAACTTTGGTTAGTCCAAAAAAGTGCTTGCCGTTTTTACTTTCCATTTTATTTTCTCCTTGTGTTGTTATACTTTTCATACTTATTATACTCGTCTTACTTTCAAATTACAACTAAAAACATAATAAAAAAAGAACTTAGCAAAAAATTTTGATAAGTCCTACAAGGCTTTTAAGCAAAGTTTTAGTTTTAATTTTAAATAGTTGATTTTATGCTTTTTTCATATTTTTCAAAAATAAGTATAACTCTTGATAAAAAAATAGTCCCGCAGGACTATTTTTTTATTTAGAAAGTGGTAGTTCAAAGAAGTTTGTATCTCCAAGCCAATCAATCGAAAATCTTGCAAATAGTTTGAAAATTAAAATCAAAGCAAGACAAACTGCAATGCCAATAACTGTATAAATTACTCGTTTTTTTGCTTCATCTCTTTCTTCGGCGTTATTTGCTCTAGCAAGTTTAATACCTAGGAAGATTGCGAAAATCATTCCAATAGAAGCCATAACAATTAGTAGTGGTGCCAAAATATTATCAAGCACATTGTTAATCTTAGACAATATTTTTGTTACTTGTTGAGCACCTGCCATATCTTCAGCCGAAGTATAAACCCTATATTCTATTTCTAGTTCATATGTTATAGATGTAGCCTCTTTAGGAGTAAATTTCAAAATCATTTTTTTAGGGGTAGACTTTTTGCTTGTATCTAAGCCTTCTGTTGTTGAAAATCCATCAAATGTTATTCTATCTCTTGTTGAATCGTTATTGATGCCATTAATTACCGCTTGTTCAATATCTATCTCTCTAGAAACCATGTTATTTGATTTTGTATCTTTATAAGAATATAGTAACTTTCCACTAACGGTGTCTGGAATGTTTGTATAGTTTTTTCCATTAATTACAACAACTTCTAATAGGCTTTGACAAGTTAATACCTATCTTATCTGCTGCAAAAACAGTAGAACTAGACAAAGCAAAAGCACTTGTTAATGCCAAGATTAGCGCAATAACTAATAATGAAATTTTTGATAATGTTCTTGATTTTTCTTTTACCATAAGATTACTCCACTTGTATTTATGCTTATATTATATTTTAAAACAAAATAAATGTCAATATCATTTTTATAATTTATTATAAATTGCTCAATTTATAATCTATTATAACTACACACGAAACTACCCTAAACTAGTTTGCATCTAAAAACAAAATTAATGCCGTGCTGGTATAATCAACTCACTAATGAGACAAATTCTCATTATTTATACAATAAAAATCCCACGAAAACTCGTGGGAAAAATTTTTGAATTAAATTTTATAGTAGGCCGATAAAGCCACTAGAATCTTTTGCTCCAACCCATTGTGGAATTTTATCTTTCAAAATTACAAGTATAAGCATTAAAGCAACTGCAACTGCGATACCTAAAACTGTGTAGATAACTTTTTTCTTAGCTTCTTCTCTTTCTTCGGCGTTATTAGCTTTTGCCATTCTAACACCAACTACGATTGCATATACAGTAGCGATTGCAACTGCTACACCGATAATTGCTGCCAAAATTGAGTTTACATAACCAATAACACTCTCTAATACACTATTAGTTACGCCTGCAGGATCATTTTTACCTGTATCTGCCGCAGCGTCAAGTAGCATTCCCATTTTCATTAAAATTCTATTAAACATAAGACTTCCTCCAAATTGTCATCATTTTTATTTTAATATGTTTTTTTATATAAAGTCAAACAAAAATATGACTTTTTTAAAATTGATAATAATTCTCAATCATTATAGAAAAATTCCCACAAGATTGTAGGAATTTATATTAAAGCAAGCCTATAAAAGCTTTCCAACTCCAGCCATCTGGTAATGCAGAATCTTTTGGCCACCATCTTTCAACAGACTTTCCGTCAATGGTTTTAACTATTTTTTTCATTCCCAACCATTCTGGAATTTTATCTCTTAATATAACAAGAACTAACATTAAAGCAACTGCAACTGCGATGCCTACTACAGTAAAGATTACCTTTTTCTTTGCTTCTTCTCTCTCTTCGGCGTTATTAGCCTTCGCCATTCTAACACCAACTACGATTGCATATACAGTAGCGATTGCAACTGCTACACCGATAATTGCTGCCAAAATTGAGTTTACATAGTTGATAACATCGTATAAAACATCATTAGTTACTTCCTCAGGAGTATCTGCCATTAACATTCCCATGGACATCAAAATTTTGTCAAACATATAAATCCTCCAAGATTAAATATCTTTTGTTGATACACCAAGTGTATAATTTTTAAAAATACACTGTCAAACAAAATTGTCGCAATTTTATTTTTTATTTGAATTTTTTTTCAAACTTTGAATTGCTAATTGATAATTAGTCTTATTAAAGATGTAACTACCACTGACAATTATGTCTGCTCCTGCTTTAATTATTTTGCTACTATTTTCGTTATTTATTCCACCATCTACTTCGATTAGGTAATGTAGGTCGAGTTCTTTTCGCTTTTCCACAAGGTATTTTACTTTGTTTAGAGCCGAAGGTTCAAACTTTTGACCACTCTTACCGATATTGACACTCATTACCAAAACAACATCTACATATTTTAATATGCTATCAAGATTAGCAACATCTGTTGGCAAGTCAACTGCTATTCCACAAAGGCATTTTAGTTTTTTTACCATTTTGATTGTTTCAAGTAGTTGTGGCTCGTTACCAATAAAACATTCGTAGTGGAACGAAATTAAATTCGCGCCTGCCTTTGCATATTTTGCTATGTAGTTTTGTGGCGAACGAACCATCATATGAACATCTATAGGAAGCGTGGTTCTGTCGTTAATC
>CATZIR010000090.1 GCA_958420145.1 uncultured Eubacteriales bacterium
ATTTTGATTTTGAAATTATCAAAAGTGATAGAATCATTACTACCATTATAGCCGATTCTTATCATAATTTCGCTATAACTTGCAACAGTATCGCTTATAGTTACCTTTATGGTTTTGTAACCTTGTGTTTTTAAAGAACCATAGTATAGACCAGCATAGTTGTTACCTGTTCTGTTTACTCCATCTTTTGTTGGGAAGAATTCAAAGCAAGGGTAACTATATACTGTTGATGTTATGCCACCACTAATAACTTGAACTTTAGCCAAGTATACATCTCCAGAAACTAATGCCAAGTTTTTAGCACTAGCAAGTTTAAACCACTTATTTCCTGAATATGTTCCATTCAAAGTGTACACTTCGGTTGTAGTGTCAAAGTCGATAGTTAGAGGGCTGTTGTCTTGTGCAACACAAGGTGCTGCCAAGTTAACCAAGCTACCATCATTTTTGTCTAGTACAACGTCATAAGTATCCATTGTCCACTTAGCGTATAGAGTGATATCGCTTGTGCTACTGAATGTAGAAGCGTTTGTAACTCTAGTTGTGTAGTTTTTATCTGTGTACCAACCACCGAATGTGTAGCCTTCTTTTACCGCAGCAGGTAGTTTGTATTGATATGTGCTACCATAGTTAACTTTTACGTTTTCTTGAGCTGAGCTTTCTTTTGTGATAGTGAACTTATATTGAAGATTGTTTAGAACTAATTCGATATTAGGACTAATGTATAAAGTAAATCTAAGTTGACTGCCGTAAAGTTCTGCGCTCTTTTCTCCTTCACCACCAACAGTGAGAGTGAAAGTATGTGTGTTTTCGTTTATGAGAACTCCACCACCGTAGTTGTAACTACCACTGCTACCTCCACCTTCTGTTAAATAGGTTCCAGATGAGTTTGTAATCATCGTATTTGAATTTAGACCCCATGTATAGTTACATGTGAAGCTACCACCTACTTTTTCTACTTTGATAATGTACTTTTCGCCTGCTTTGAAGTGACCAACTTCACCAAAGTTGAAGAATCCAGCATCAAATCTTACGCTTGTTGCATTATTTCCAGCAGAATCTAGTGTGATGATTTGTGTTAGTGGGTCGTATGTTGCGGTAGTATTGCCTACAACTTGAGATGTTGTGAAGGCATCCATATTGATAAAGTTCACTTGACCACCGTTTGTGTCAAACGTAACAGTGTATGCTCTAGCAACGATTGTTGCTGTTAGAGTATAGTTGTCCATTAATCCATTTTCAAATAATTCGCCATCAAATTTATAAGTTTTAACTCCGTCATCTGTGATTTCTGAATATGGCAATGTATCAACAGCAGAACCACTGCTTGAAAGAGTAACCTTGATTTGAGAAACTCTATAGCCTTTATTTGGTCTTACTTCAAATCTAGGTGTTGCACCCTCTTTAAACGTGAATGTTTCTTTTTGTGTCGATGAATCAAGTACGCTACTATAATCGCGAGTAGAATCGTCAGTAGCGAGCACGATACTACAATTGCTGGGAATATTTACCGTAACGGTCTTGGTGATAACTTCAAATCTAGCAATATAAGTTACATCGGTTGCATCCATTGTAATCTCGTATGAAGCACTATCACTCACTTTTGTTCCGTCTGTTTTATACCAGCCAACAAATTTGTAGTGAGAATTAGCCTTTGCTGTGATTGTCGCTTTGTTGTTAAAATCTACTTTAGCAGTTGCATGTGCACCAGCAGTGCCAGAGTTAATTTGAACTGTTCCACCAACAGCGTTTTCGTCGTAGGTGAAGTTAGCATCTTTAACTGAGTTAGAGTAAGCCTGAACTGTCAAGCCTTGAGAATTAACTGTCCAAACTGCAGTTAAGGTGATATTACCATAACTGTTTGCTGGAATTGTTAATGTTGTTCCCTCAACTTTTGCACTTGCGTTATCTCCAGAAACCGTCCATTTTTGGAATGTGTAACCAGTCTTTAATGGATTTTTTAATGTTCTAGTTTGAACCGATGTGCTTGTTGAGTATGTAGCACTTGGAGAAATACTTGCACCTGTGCCACCATCTGCATTTAGAGTGATGTTGTAGGAGTTAGCAGTCCAATTTGCTTTGTAGTTTCTGTCACCTGTTGAACCTTTTGTAATAGTAACTGTTTCGGTTGCTTCAGTTAAACCTGTTCCTGTCCAGCCAGCAAATGTATAACCTGCTTTTGTTGGGTTATTTAGTGTAAATGAGTCTTCAACTGTATAAGTATCTGGGTTGCCAGTTACGCTGCCATCATTTAATTCATATGTGATTGTGTAGACAACCGCAGTCCAGTTTGCTGTGTAAGTTCTGTTACCCGTTGAACCCTTTGCTATTGTAACTGTTTTTGTTGCTTCAGTTAAATCTGTGCCTGTCCAACCAGCAAAATCATATCCTGTTCTTGTTGGGTTGATTAGAGTGAAGGTAGCAGATTCGATAGTATAGGTTTCTGGGTTAGTTTTTCCACTTGGAAGTGAACCACCAGCATAATCGTATGTGATTGTATAATCACCTGCAGTCCATTTTTGTGTCCAAGTTGCAGGAGCAGTTAGAGTAAAGTTACTTACTAATGCACCACTAGCGTTAACCATTTGGGTATTGCTACTATACCAACCTTGGAATGTATAGCCATTTCTTATTGGAATTTTGATAGTAGCAGCAGTTGAACCAGTTGCGCTTGTGAATATATTTTTTGTTCCGTATTTTGGATAGATTGTTTGGTCTGCTGTAACAGAAGAAGCGCTGTCACCCTTAGCAGTTCCAGTTGAGCCTTTGTATGCTCCACTATTGATTGTTACTGTGATTGTGTATTCACCAACATTAGTGTTAGAGTTGCCAGTAACATCATAGTTTGTTACTGCTGTGCCACCTAGTGTAACAGACTTGATTGTTGCACTGATTGCTGAACCAGTGTAGTAGTAAGATGTAGGGTCTAGTGTAACTACCACTGTTCCACTTGTGTTAGCATTAACTGTAATTTGTTTTGTTTGAGAGCCTGCCTTAACAGTTGCTGTTCCAGCAAGAGTTGCTGTGATTGTTGCTGTTCCTACCCCTGCTGTGGTTAAAGCACCAGTAGACTCGGCAACAGTCAATACACCAGTTGCACTAGATGAATATTTGATTGCACCAAGAGTGCCACCGCTAACTGTAGCGTTTACTTTAGCAACTTTTCCTGTTTGACCATAAGTCATTGTAGAAGGAGTTGTTGAGTCCCAAGCTAGAGTTGCTATGTATTTTTGCACTGTGATTGTGAATGTAAGTGGGCTAGATGCACCATAGTTGCTATTTCCTGCTGCTGTGATTGTGATAACAACTGTTGCATCGTTATCGTTTGCAGTAGAAAGTGAACCAGCAGTGTATTTGCTACCACTTAGAGTTCCCTTTGTTGTTTCTGTTGAACTTGTAACAACATAAGAAACTGTGCCTTGTGCATTCTTAACATATTGAGATAGGTCTAGGCTTGCAAGAACATAAATAGTTGCAGTTGTTTGAGATAGAGAAATTGGGTTAGTATCTTTACCAACTGTCAATGTTCCTGTTTGATATGTGACATCGTAGTTTGTTGCACTTAGTCCTGAAACAGCGATTGTATATGTTCCAGCAGAAAGTGAACTATTTACTTCTACTTCTACACCTTCACTGTTTGTTACTTTGTAGGATGCATTGCCAGTAATAACGCTCTCTGTGTCGTTACCAAGCAAGCCACTAACATAAGACCAAGAATTTGTAGGAGCAGTTCCACCATAATCCATAGTCTTGTCGTCTGCCTTAACTGTTAATGTAGCCTTTTTAATTGTCCAAGACAAACTCAAATCTGTCGTTGTATTGTCAGACC
>CATZIR010000091.1 GCA_958420145.1 uncultured Eubacteriales bacterium
ATTTGATATACCCTTTACTTCGTGTGGAATTCTAATGTTTAGCGAAGAAAAATTTTTTACTGTTATAACACCACCATTTTCACTAACAACTTGTCCAACAATACCAATTCTCTCACCACTACTAAGTGTTATGTAACCTTGTTTTAGGTTATCATTAATCGTATAAATTGAGTAATTACTCGCCTTATGCACAATGTCAGCAATCTCAGTTGATGTAACAAAAATAGCACTATTTTTGCCACTGACTATGCCATTTGTGCCTAGAAAATAGAAGTTGGAGCAGTAACACACCGTTACTGGTTTGTTAGCCCTAAGTCTTATTTCTTGCAAATTAGCATAGTTTAGCGTTTTAATCGCCGAAATAATTTTATCTGGCAAAATGCTATCTAACATCTCAACTCCTTTACTAATTTTATGAGTAAAGACTATTATTTAGAATGTAGAAAAATGCAAAAAAAAGGTGCATTTTTTGCACCTTTAGTTTTTATAAAATTTAGACTAAACTCTTTCCATATATTCGCCAGTTCTTGTGTCGATTCTAACTCTATCGCCTTGGTTAACGAATAGCGGAACTTTTATTTCTAGACCTGTTTCTAGTTTTGCAGGTTTCATTGCAGATTTACTTGTATCGCCTTGAACAGCTGGTTCACATTCAACGATATTTAGTTCTACAAATAGTGGTGGTGTAACAGAAATAACTCTGCCATTGCAAGAGTTGATAGTAACATCCATCATTTCTACAATATACTTTAAAGCGTCTTGACAGTCTGCTTTGTTCAAAGGAATTTGTTCAAAATTTTCTTTGTCCATAAAGTAGTATAGTTCGCCATCGTTATAAAGATATTGCATTTCTCTCTTTTCGATAACTGCTTCGTCTACTTTTTCGTTAGTTTTGAAGTTTCTTTCCAAAACTTGTCCCGTTTCAACATTCTTAATTCTTCCACGAATAAATGCAGCCAATCTTGGTTGACAAACATGTTGCCATTCAACAACTACATAGATATTGTTATCCATTATAAAAGTGCTTCCTATTTTCAAATCACCTGTTGTCATTATTTTTCTCCTTTAATATAAAAATATAGCCTAGAAATTATAAAATATTTACCACTATTATGACAAGCATAAACGCTCATTATTTTTTGATAGACAGATAAATATATCCTTTTTTCATTGCATCTTCCATCATATTTTCTCTGCTTTCGCTAATAATCGTTGGCGAAAGTTTGTATTCATCGATTACAGTAGCAAGTGGCTCAAATTCTGGCCCATAGACTGTGTCATCTAGTGTTAGATGTCTAATTTCGCCCTTGGTTGAATATTCAATTTTTGAAAAGTGAATATGCATATTTTGAGTTTTGAAATCACCTAATTTTGAAAAGCATTTATCTATGATCTTTCGATAGTCGTCACTAGTTTTTAGTGTGCCACCTGTAACTGCATTAATGTGACCAAAATCAAAGGTTGGAATTAGGCATTCATCTCTAGTGCAAATATCTAAAATTTCATCGACTGAGCCTATTTGCTGAGTTTTACCCATAGTTTCTGGGCATAGAAATAAATCCTTAAAGTCCTCGTTTGCGTGATATGCTTCCAAAACTTTGTCTAATTGCGCATACAAATTGTTCATTGCGTCAAGTCTTGAAAGTTTCATTTGACTGCCACTATGAAAAACACATTTTTTGCCATTAAATGCTTTTAGATATTCCAAACTTTTTAGAATGTAGTTGATATTTTTTGGCAAAGTTTCTGGATTTTCGTTTGCTAGATTGATATAGTATGGCGAGTGAACACTCATTAAAATATTATACTTTTTTGCTTCTTCTCCAAGCATTTTTGCCTTTTCTAGCCCCATAACAAAGCCACGACCAAAAGAGTATTCATAGCATTCTAGTCCATGCTCATTCAAAAATTTTGGTGCTTGCAAAGATGTTTTATTTCCGGCATCGTAAAATATTTTACTATTGCCACTTGGTCCAAACTTTACCATTTTATCCTCCATATAGGTTAATTCTAACCTTTATCTTTTCGTCAACGCAGTCAGCAATTCCGAATAGTTCACCTTTGCATAGTAGCAAAAAATCGCTTCCGTTTGGCATACTATACTTTATTGCATTGCCGTTTTTAAGTTTATCAAAAAATTCATCGGGCACAGTTACTTTTTTGTGACACACTAGCACTTTTTCAAGTGGAATAACTTTGTCACTTGAAATATCGTCTAGGCTTACTGCATCATCAAGTGTCCATTCTCCACTTCGGGTTCTACTTAGTCCACTCATATACGCACACGAGTTACATTTTAGCCCCAAATCTCTTGCTAGAGAGCGAATATATGTTCCACTCGAGCAATCAATCAAAAACTCAAAAGTGTCGCTAGCAATTTGCTTTATTAGTTCAAACTTGAATACACTAACCTTTTTTGTAGGCAACTCAAAATCTATGCCTTTTCTAGAAAGTTCGTATGCTCTAACTCCACCCACACTTTTTGCTGAATACTTAGGTGGAAGTTGGTCATGTTCGCCTATAAGCGAAGGCAAAACGCTCAAAATTTCTTCTTTTGTTGGAATATGCTCGTTTATTTCGACAACTTGTCCTTCGCTATCAAGTGTATCGGTAGACTTTCCAAATGTGAATTTTGCCACATAAGTTTTAGTCTTTTTTAAATAGTAATCAAAAAGTTTTGTAGCTTTGCCAACACAAATTGGAAGAACCCCACTTGCTTGTGGGTCTAATGTGCCAAGATGTCCCACTTTTTTTGTGTTAAGTGCCTTTTTGACGGCAACAACGGCGTAATTAGAACTAACTCCAACTGGTTTGTTAATTATTATTACTCCATTCATAACTAAGCCTTGTGTGGCGATTTTAGTTCTTGTTTGCAAGCATCAAGAAGCTTACTAAACGCCTCATCTCCTTGTGTAAAAATTCTACAGCCAGACGCACGAAGATGCCCACCACCACCAAAAGTTTTGGCAATCGCTTGTGCATTCAACTTTCTTGTTCTAATAGACACCATATACTCTTGCTCTTTGTCTTGTGTTAGCACGCACGCAATTTCGACAGTCTCTATGTTTTTGATAAAGTCCATTATTGCAAAAGTCTCATTTGGTTGCGTTCCTGTCTCTCTAAAATCTTCTTCATCTAATCTCACAATTGCAATCTTATTGTTTTCAAAGAATTTGCAACTATTTATTCCACGCTTGAACAATTCAACTTGATTGAAAGACTGTCTTTGAAATAGTTGATAGTTAACATCTAAAAAGTCGAAGCCAACTGAGTATAAATATGACACTGCATCAAAAACTTCGCTATCTAGGTAGCCATAGTTAAATCTACCTGTATCGGTTGCCATTCCTGCATAAAGGCATTTTGCAATATCGCTATCAAACTTGACATTCCAACTTCTAAGCATTCGATACACAAGCAAACAAGCACTTGAACATTTGCTGTCGCCATAATTTATGTCTGCAAAATTTTCAAAGTCTGCGTGGTGGTCTATCGCTACAGATTTTGCAATACTATCAAACTTTTTCTCATATATTCCAAAACGCTTTTTGTTTGGACAGTCAACACCTATTGCTAGGTCAAAACTCTTTAGGTTTGTATTATTAACATTTTCTTTTACACCCAAGCAATTATAGTTTCTGTGAATAGGTTTTTGAACATAGATTGCCACCAATTTGCCCATTTTTTGCAGTGCAAATTTGAGCGCAATGCTACTTCCTATTGCGTCGCCATCACAATTTTGGTGCGTAAAAATGGCTATATTG
>CATZIR010000092.1 GCA_958420145.1 uncultured Eubacteriales bacterium
GGTTTGGATTAGCTGATGAAACTGCAAGTTTTGTTCTTGAGCCTGCTTCACGAGAAATTGAATTGATAACAACATCTCCGTTTGCAATTTCTGGAACTTCAAGTTCAAACAACTTTTTAACAAAATTAACATGAGACCTAGAAACTTTTACAAGTGAACCTTGGAAGTCGTCTGGAATTCTCTTTACATAAACCTTAATCCTGTCGTTGATGTTATATCTTTCACCTGGAATTTGGTCTTTTTCATCCATAAGTGCTTCGGTTGAACCAATCATAACAAACACGTTATTTCCGTCTATTCTACTAATAATTCCAGTTGTAAGTTCATCTTGCTTTTCTGCAATTTCGCTAAGCATAACCATTTTTTCTGCTTCACGAAGTTTTTGCATTACAACTTGCTTTGCAGTTTGTGCAGCAATTCTACCAAAGCTCTTTGGTGTTTCTTCTGCTTGGATTATGTCGCCAACTTTGTAGGTAGACTTAATTTGTTTTGCATCTTCTAGTGAAATTTCTTTGTCTGGGTCTACCACTTCGTCTACTACTGTTTTAAAACTATATATTTTGATAGTGTGTTTTTCTGGGTCTAGTTTAACGATAGCACTTTTTGCTTCACCATAGTTTTTCTTGTATGCAGATGTTAGTGCTGTTTCTAGCGCTTCCAAAAACACTTCCTTTTTTATTTTTCTTTGTTGTTCAAAGTCTTCTAATGCTTGAAAAAAATCTTTATTAACCATTATGATTACTCCCTTAATAATTTTGTCTAATCAAACTTTGAGCACGGGTTTTGCCCGTGCTCAAATAACTAGTCATTGTTATTTTACCATTACTTTCCATATATTGCAAGTGTTTTTACTAAATTGCAATAAAAATTATTTATTTTTATTTCCATAATTCTCCATTAATTTTATGAAAACCTTGGCTGTTGCAACGGTATCGTTTACTGCTCTATGTGCGCCAATCAAACTGACACCCAAAAACTCGCAAACTTTTGCTAGATTAAAGTGTTTTAGTTGTCCCAAATATTTTTGTGATATTAAAAGCGTATCTTGAGTTGGGTTATTGATTATGTAGCCTAGTGGTTTTGCATAGTAAGAAATGAAAGGAAAGTCAAAGTTTATGTTATGTGCCACCAATGTTGAGCCTTCGATAAACTTATAAAAATCTGGGAACACTTGTGCAAAAGTAGGTGCGTCGCAAACCATATCATCTGTGATGTGGTTTTTGCTAGACGCTTCTTCTGGAATGTGACATTCTGGATTAACAAAGGTTGAAAATTGCTCCACAATCTGCCCCTTTACAATCTTTACTGCACCAATTTCGATAATTTTGCAGGTGTTAAAGTTTAGACCTGTGGTTTCTAGGTCGAATACAACAAATGTGTTACCCAGCAAGTATTCACTCTTTATGCTTTCCACTTTGTCAAGAAAGTTTATCTGCTCCATTTGAATATATGGCTGTGGTTTTACAACTTTGTAATACTTATTGACTGTCTTTTCTTGCTTTTTAGGGAAATCAAACTTGCATAGCGACAACGCTCTAACTCGCAAACTAATTACTCCCCTAAATTCGTCACTATCACCCAAAACTATAACTTTTTGTCCGTTTTCCAAATTGAGCAAATCTGCGCCATTTTTTGCAAAGCAAACGCAGTCTATTTTACCTTCTTCGCTTGTTAGCACAAACTTGTAGTATTTGCTCTCTTTTGGGTTACCTTCTTCGCCTTTTAGTCTTGTGTGTTCAGTAACTTCCGTCACCATTCCAGCCACAAAAATATTTTTTGTGTTGCTTAGCACTTGCTCAGGCAAAAGTGCAGTTGTTGGGCTGTCCATTTTGCCCAAATATTCTTTAACAAAACTAAGTTTTAGTTCTTCGCTAAAAGTTACATTTTCATTTGATAATTCTTCTCGTCTAATGTTTAGAACGCTAGCAAAATCTCTGTCTATGTCGTTATATTTAACATCAATGTGTGTTATGCCGTATAAGGCTGTTTTATCTAAAATTGATTGCTCAAATTTTTCTCTTTCTGTTTCGTCAAATCCGTCTTTATCTACCGACACTTGCACTTTTAATGTTTCGGCATTAACAATGTCAACTTTTAGTGAATTTATATCAAAAATTGTTTTATAAAGAGCGTTTTGTTCTAATAGTGACTTGATAATCATCTCGTATGTATCGCTCGACACAACAAGTTGCTTAACCTTTACCATAACATCGCATCTTTTTTCTACAAAAATAGAAAGTAACTCACTAAGTTTTTGGCACTTAACTTCGTCGTAGTCAAGATAGTTTTGTGAACTAAAAACAACTTTTAATAGATTTTGGTTGATGTAGTATTTGGCACTAAAAAACTGCAAATCGTCAAATTTGCAATTTTTTTGGTTATTCAAAAACTCAATAACTTTTTCCAAATTTTCTCCTTAGTATTACTTAATAAGTCCCACAATTATGTGGTAGAAATCGGCGACAAACACCAGCCCCAGCAGAATAAAGAACCCAATATTGTGAATTAAATTTTCTGTTTTTTGGCTAAACAGTGGCTTGCCCCTAATCCATTCAATAGTTGTAAATACCATTTTGCTTCCGTCAAGTGCTGGGAATGGTAGCCAGTTGAATATTGCAAGGTTGGCTGCAATTAGTGGTAGTAGTGTCAAGAAATATGTCCAACTTTTTGCTGAGTATTGTGCTATTGTGCCAATGGTATAGATTGGTCCACCGACATCGTTAATACCGGCTTTTCCGGTAATCAATGTGCCAAGTGCTTCCAATACTTTCCACGAAAAACCGAAAGTATATGGCACACATCTTTCAAGTGACTCGCCCACTGTAAATTTATAGGCATAACTATTAACTCCAATCGCTTTTGAGTAGTTGCCGTCTGTATCAGCAAAACCAGTGTTATAGAAATTTAGAGTTAGAGTTTTATACTCGCCATTTCGCTTTACCACAAGTTCTACTTGGTCACTATCTTTCGCACTTTCTTGAATTAAACTGTTAAAGTAGTTATTTTTGATAAAGTCTACATTTTTGCCATTAACAGACATAATAACATCGTTTGGTTGAAGATAATTCTCGCCTTCGCCTTTATTTGTGCGTTTGGTGACATTTACAATTAAATTAATAGTATCTTCATTGTTTGCTTTTTTTAGTGTAATCAAATAGTCATCACTAGCATAGTTGGCTTTGTTGGAAAGCGCTGAAGCAAGGTATTCTTTAGTAATACCAATCGTTCCATTATTATTGGGAACATCTTCATTATTTATTTGCAAAATTATATCATCTTTATCTATGACATAGTCGGTTCGTGTATCTACCGTCACCACGCTATTTATTTGAACAACATTGTTAATTGAATAAACTTGTGGAACATCGTAGCCCACACTAACTAGCATAATAAAGCAGAAAATGATTGCCGAAATAAAGTTGAAAAACGCACCGTTAAACAACACTATTAGCCTTTTCCAAGGTTTTTGTTTCATAAACGACTTGTTGTTTTCACTTTCACTGTCTTCGCCGTCAAAAGCACAGTATCCACCTAGTGGAAGCAATCTAATGGAAAAAAGTTCGCCACTTTTACACTTGTGAGAGTATAGTTTAGGTCCAAACCCTATGGCAAACTCATTTATTTTAAACCCTAATATTTTTCCTGCAACATAATGACCAAATTCGTGAATAGTCACCATCGCAAGAAGCACTAAAAGTGCGAGCAATATATATAAAAC
Source organism: uncultured Eubacteriales bacterium (assembly GCA_958420145.1). Taxonomy (GTDB): domain Bacteria; phylum Bacillota; class Clostridia; order Christensenellales; family UBA1242; genus CAKVNM01. Next base: position 3,719 of record CATZIR010000092.1, read on the forward strand.
TATCAAGAAAAACTCCTTTGATTAATTATATTCAAGTTTTTAA
>CATZIR010000093.1 GCA_958420145.1 uncultured Eubacteriales bacterium
AAACAGATATAATCACTCCGTTCCAAATCCTGATTGCACATTCCAAAATAATTTAGACAACATTATCGCTGGACTAGATTCAAGTTTTAGAAGAGTATTCTACTTGCCACAAAAGAAAGTCTTTAACACTTGGCAAGGTGGCCTAGTAAACTTTGTTTTAGGGCCTGATGGCAAATATTATCACTACAATGTTAAAGTAGACAACTACTATTTTTGTGAAGATAATATTGTTATAGACGGCGAGCATATCACGCAATTTGATAAAAACAACAGTGTTTTAATGGACAATTTTTTGCTTAACAAACAAAACAAGACAATCGAAGTATTGAGTGAGTTATATAGCTACGAAGACAGTTGCTTTGATGGTTTTGGAAAAATAGCAAAAATTCAAGAAAATAAAAAAGAAAATGGCGAAAAAGAATTTATACTAACAAACGCTACTAATCAAAATATCATTATAACAATCAATAAATATAACCAAGTTGTAGGCTTTGTTAATGAGAGTATTACTGAGACTAAAACGAATTTTTTAACTTATAATACCTATGTAAAAAAAGTTGATTTGCCTAATGTTACAAAAATTGCAAATGAGTTTTTAAGCAGAACAGTAATGCTTGAACAAATAAATATTCCTAATGTTGAGACCATTGGCAATTATTGTATGCGATATTGCCAAAATCTAGACAGACTATATATGCCAAAAGTTCGAGAAATAGGAGACTGCTTTTTATCTCACGACGAAAACTTGAAACTTTTGGGAGCACCAAACTTAGAAAAAGTTGGAGCGAATTTCTTGTCGTCAAACAAAAAACTAGAAGAAGTTTCCTTCCCAAAACTTCGTGAAATCAAAAGTCAGTTTTTGTCTGAAAATAACCTTATTAAAAAATTAAATTTGCCTAATGTAGAAACAATAGGTTCTGAATTTATGGCTAATAATGCAGTTTTAGAAAGCATTAATTTACCAAAAATCAAAAAAGTTAACGATAGTTTTTTGGAAGCAAATACCAGTCTAAAAAACATAGATTTTCCAATGCTCACATCATGTGGCTGTGATTTTTTGACAGATAACAAGACAATATCTAATGTAAACTTACCAAAACTAGAATTTTGTGGTAGTCATTTTTTAATGAATAATACTGCTTTAAAAACTCTAGACTTACCAAATCTAAAAGGCTGTGATCACTATTTTCTCACATTTAACAAAAGTATAGAAAAAGTTAACCTTCCAAAATTAGAATATTGTGGAATGCAGTTTATGTCTAATAACACGGAATTAAAAACTATAGATTTGCCTAATGTCGAAGCAATCGGCGATCACTTTTTGAGAGATAACTCAAAGATCGAAAAAATCATATTGCCCAAAGTTACAAAAATAGAAGAAGGTTTTATGTGCAAAAACACAAACTTGCGTTGCGCAGTTTTGCCTATGCTAAAAGAATTTAGTTACAAGTTTTTGAGTGGTAGTTTATCTGCCAAAGTTTATGCTCCATACTGTGTGGGCGAAGACAATAGAATTGTAGATAATAAAACAAACGAACAAAAAGACGAGTTGTCATTCTAGACATATGATGAGTTTCGCATTTGTAACAATAAAAATTTAATTTGAATAAAATAAAATAGTGAATTTTGAAGGAGGAATAATGAAAAAATTTACTATTTTTTTATTGGCACTTGTGGTGGGACTTTCGACATTTATGTTCGCAGGTTGCAAAAAAGATGATGTAATTCGTGTTAATGAAGTTACGCATAGCATTTTCTATGCTCCACTATATGTTGCTATTAATAACGGCTACTTTGAAGAAGAAGGCTACAAAATAGAACTAACCAATGGTGGTGGTAGTGACGCTAGTATGACGGCACTTTTGTCGGGCTCTGCCGACATTGCCTTAATGGGTCCAGAAACAAATGTCTATGTTATTAGCCAAGGCAAAAAAGACTACCCAATAATTTTTGGTCAGTTAACAAAGAGAGATGGTAGCTTCCTTGTTGGAAGAAATCCAGAACCAGACTTTGACTGGTCTAACCTAAATGGCAAATACTTTATTGCAGGCAGAAAGGGTGGAAGCCCAGCCATGAGTTTGCAATACGCCTTAGAGAAAAATGGCTACGACATAGAAAACGATTTAACATTCGACCTAGGTGTTGCATTCAATAACACTGTTGGTGCATTTGAAGGCGGACTAGGCGACTATGTTACAATGTTTGAACCAACAGCCAGCGAATATGTTAGACAAGGCAAAGGCTACATTGTTGCAGCAGTTGGCGAAGAGAGTGGTGAAGTGCCATTCACTTGCTTTTCTGCAAACAAGAGTTTCTTAGAAAAAAATCCAGAAAAAATTGAAAAATTCTTGAAAGCCATTATGAAAGCATACAACTATATAATGACAGAAGACATCGACAAAGTTGTTGATAGTTTGATGCCATCGTTTGACGGTTCTAGCAAAACAAGTATAAAATCTGCAATCGAAAGTTATAAAAAAATTGATGCTTGGATGGATACTCCAGTAATGCTAGAGAGTGCGTTCAATCGTTTGCAAGATGTTATGACTAATGCAGGAGAACTTGTTTCTGCAAATAGAGTTGATTTTAAAAAGGCAGTTGATAACTCATACGCCCAAAATGTAATCAACAAGTATTTTACTAAGTAACAAAAAAGTCCACTTTAACCAGTGGATTTTTTATGCCCTAAAATAAATTTTGGTTTAGCCTAAATTTGATTTCTCAAAAGTCACAATTTGTGATAAACTTAATAAGTTAAGGAGATTTTATGCTTTCAAAAGTTAAAAGTTATGGGCTTATAGGATTAGAAGGATACCCAGTTGATGTGGAAATAGATATAAACAATGGTTTGCCTTCCTTTGACATTGTTGGACTTCCTGACGCTTCTGTAAAGGAAAGTAAGGAGAGAGTGAGAAGCGCAATAAAAAATAGTGGTTTTGAATACCCCATCTACAAAATTATTGCAAATTTAGCACCTGCCAACACAAAAAAAGAAGGTTCTATCTACGATTTGGCACTAGCCCTCGGACTACTTTCTGCAACCAGTCAACTACCAGTCGAGTCACTAAAAAACTTTGTTATTTTAGGTGAACTTTCACTTGATGGAAGCATTAGAAAACTAGACGGAATTTTGCCTATGATTATCTCGGCACGAAATCAGGGCTTTAAGAAATACATAATTCCATTTGATAACAAAATGGAAGCAAGTTTTATAGACGGTATTGATGTTTATGCTTGCCGTAACCTAAGAGAAGTTGTTTCGTTTTTTAAGGGCGAGATAGTTCTAAACAAAATAGAAACGAGCAGTTACGAAAAGATTAAGCAACACGGAATTCAAAGCAATGATTTTTGCTATGTAAAAGGCCAAAAACAAGCCAAAAGAGCATTAGAAATTGCCGCAGCAGGTGGGCATAATGTTATTATGATTGGACCACCGGGAAGTGGAAAAAGTATGCTCGCAAAAGCCTTTCCTAGCATTCTTCCAGATATGACTTTTGACGAAGCACTGGAAGTTACGAAAATTCATTCTGTGGCAGGAAAACTAGACCACAACACTGGAATTATTTGCAACAGACCATTTAGAGCGCCACACCATACAACAACATCGGTTGCACTAACTGGTGGTGGAGCAAAAGCAAAACCAGGTGAAATTAGTTTGGCACACAACGGAGTATTGTTTTTGGATGAACTCCCAGAGTATCCAAGGCAAGCAGTGGAAGTTTTGCGTCAACCATTAGAAGACGGAAAAAT
>CATZIR010000094.1 GCA_958420145.1 uncultured Eubacteriales bacterium
TAGAAAGCAAAAACCACAGAATTTGCAAAAAATGTGGCGAAGGACTTGATGCTAAATTTGTAAAACCAAAGAAAGAAACAAAGAAAGTTGCTACAAAAACAGCAAAAGAAGAAGTAAAAGTTGAAAAAGCAGAAAAACCTGCTAAAAAGACTGCTACTAAGAAAGCACCTGCTAAAAAAGCAACAACAAAAACAGAAAAAGACACAAAAGATGCAAAGAAAACAACTAAAAAAGCATCTAAAAAGGCTGAATAGGGAGGAAAAATATAATAATGGCTAAAACAGAAAAAAATAGATTAGAACAATATTATATCGATACAGTTGTGCCAGAATTGCAAAAACAATTTGGTTACAAAAATATCAACGAAGTTCCAAAACTATCAAAAGTTGTTTTGAATGCAGGACTTGGTGATTGTAAAGATAACAGCAAGAGTTTTAATCTCGCAGTTGAAGAAATTGGTCTTATTGCTGGTCAAAAACCATTAGTTGTTGAAGCAAAGAAATCAATTTCAAACTTCAAACTCCGTGAAGGACAAAAAATCGGAGCAAAAGTAACACTTCGTGGCAAAAGAATGTACGAATTTGTTGATAAACTAACATCTATCGCACTACCACGTGTTAGAGACTTCAAAGGAATAAGCAAAAAATCATTTGATGGCAGAGGCAACTACGCTCTTGGTATCAAAGAACATTTGATTTTCCCAGAAATTTCTTATGATAAAATCGAAAAAATTAGAGGTTTTGATATTATCGTTGTTACAACAGCAAAAACAGACAAGGAAGCACTCGCTCTATTAAATCTACTTGGCTTCCCATTCATGGATTAGGAGGTTATCATGGCAAGAAAAGCATTAAAGATTAAACAATCTAGAGAACAAAAATTCTCAACAAGAGAATACACTCGTTGCACAATTTGTGGTAGACCTCATGCTGTGTTAAAAAAATATGGAATTTGCAGAGTTTGCTTTAGAAAGATGGCCAATAATGGCGAAATCCCTGGAGTAAAGAAGGCAAGTTGGTAAAAAGGAGGTAATTATTTATGACATTTGATCCAATCGCAGATATGCTAACAAGAATTCGTAATGGCTTAACAGCAAAACATGAGACAGTGGAAATACCTGCATCTCAAATTAAGAAAGCAATTGCCGACCTTTTGGTTAGCGAAGGCTATCTACAAAGCGCTGAAATCGTAGGAGAAGGCGTTAAACAAAACATCGTTGTTACTTTGAAATACGGTATGAACGGACAAAAAGTTATCAACGGTATCAAGAGAATTTCAACACCAGGACTAAGAATTTATTCTAGCGTTGAAGACCTTCCAAGAGTTTTGAACGGTCTTGGAATTGCTATTATTAGCACAAACAAAGGAATTATGACAGACAAGCAAGCACGCCAAGCAAAAGTTGGTGGAGAAGTTCTTGCTTATGTATGGTAAGGAATTAGGAGGAAAAAATTATGTCAAGAATTGGAAAGATGCCTATTCACTTACCAGAAGGTGTTAAAGTTGAAATCAACAATGGCACAGTTACTGTTAGTGGAAAACTAGGCACACTATCAAGAGAATACGATTCTCACAACATTGGTCTAGAACTAAAAGACAACGAAATCATCGTTTCTAGAGTTAGTCACGATGGCGACGTTAGAGCAAAACACGGTCTATATAGAGCACTTATTCACAACATGGTTGTTGGCGTAACAGAAGGTTACAAAAAGACTTTGCTTGTTAAGGGCGTAGGTTATAGATTAGCAAAACAAGGTAACAAACTTGTTATGAACATTGGCTTCTCTAAGCCAGTTGAAGTAGTTGAACCAGAAGGTATCAAACTAGAAACATTAGACGCTGATAAAGTTGTTGTTTCTGGTATTGATAAAGAACTTGTTGGTCAAGTTGCTGCAAAAATTAGAGCATTAAAACCAGTTGAACCATACCATCTATATGGAATTAGATACATCGATGAAGTTGTAATCCAAAAAGAAGGTAAAAAGGTCGGCAAGAAATAGGAGGAATGAGAAATGAAAAAAAGTATTGATAAAAACGCTCAAAGATTAGTTAGACATGCTAGAATTAGAACAAAAATCAGTGGCACTTCTCTTCGTCCTAGACTAAGTGTATATCGTTCTACAAACGAAATATACTGCCAGGTAATTGATGATGAAAATCAAGTAACATTGGTTAGTGCATCAACAAAAGAAAAAGAAGTAGCTAAAGAACTTGCTGGAAAAACAAAATGTGAACAAGCAAGAATGATTGGCGAACTAGTTGCTAAAAGAGCCCTTGCTAAAAATATCGAAACAGTAGTTTTCGATAGAGGTGGCTACATCTACACAGGTAGAATTAAACAAGTTGCAGAAGGTGCCAGAGAAGCTGGCTTAAAATTTTAGGAGGGAACAATGGCTAAGAGAGAAGAAAGAAAATTTCAAAGAGAAGAATCTGAATTCGATAAAAGAGTTATCTCTATTCGCCGTGTAACAAAAGTAGTTAAGGGTGGTAGAACACTAAACTTCTCAGTTACAATGGTAGTTGGTAACAAAAAAGGCAAAGTTGGTATTGGTAGCGGTAAAGCTGGCGATACAACAGCTGCAATCGAAAAAGCCTTCCAAAATGGAAAGAAAAATATGGTTGATGTTTCACTTCTAGGAACAACAATCCCACACGAAATTATCGGTAAGTTTGGAAAATCATCAGTTTTACTTAGACCAGCTCCAGAAGGAACAGGTGTCATCGCAGGTGGCGCAGTTCGTTCAGTTGTTGACCTATGTGGTATCAAAGATATCGTTAGTAAAACTCATGGCGCTCGTAACAAAATTAATGTTGTTAAAGCAACACTTAATGGTCTTATGAGTCTAAAAACTAAGGAACAAGTTGCCACTCTTCGTGGTAAATCTGTTGAAGAGATATAAGCGAGGTTAATTATGGCAAAGAAAGATAAAAAACTAAAAGTAACTTTTATTAGAAGTACAATTGGCTTTAATCGTAAACACGATGCAGTTTTGGAAAGTCTTGGTCTTCATAAACTTGGAGATAGCAACATACTTCCAGACAACGATGCAATTCGTGGAATGATTTTCAAAGTTCAACACTTCGTAAAAGTAGAAGAAAATGTATAAGGAGGAGGAATAAAGCATGAAATTAAACGAATTATCTCCTGCTCCAAACTCTAAAAGAGCGGTTCGCCGTCTTGGTAGAGGAACAGGTTCAGGACTTGGTAAAACATCAGGCAAAGGACAAAAAGGACAAAACAGCCGTAGTGGCGGTGGAGTTCGTCCAGGATTTGAAGGTGGTCAAATGCCACTTCTAAGACGCCTTCCAAAAGTTGGTTTTACAAACCATTTTAGAAGAGTTTACACAACAATTAATGTTTCAGATTTGGAAAAATTTGAAAATGGAACAGTTGTAGATGCAGAACTTTTAAGAAACAAAGGTATTATTGGTAATTTAGAGGCAAAAGGCTTGAAAGTTTTGGGTAACGGAAGTTTAACTAAAAACTTGACAGTTAGAGCAAATAAATTCACTGAGTCTGCAATCGAAAAGATTAAACAAGCAGGCGGAAGTATTGAGGTGCTATAATGTTTAGAACTTTTATTGATGCCTTGAAAAACAAGGACATACGAAAGAAAATCTTAATAACATTAGGTCTCTTACTAATTTTTAGACTTGGATGCTGGATTCCAGTTCCAGGACTAAATCTAACATATTTTG
>CATZIR010000095.1 GCA_958420145.1 uncultured Eubacteriales bacterium
TCGAACACTTCTGTTGATGGCATACTAACAACTTTTGTGCCGATGTTATTTTTTTCCAAAATCTCTCCAACTTTCAAGCAAAAATCTACATCACAGCCAGAACCAATCAAAGTTATCTTTTTGTCACCCCTAAAGCGTTTAATAACATACGCTCCACGGCTAGCATCCTTAACCTTGCTTGACAAATAATGGTAGTTATACCTACTAAAAGTTAGGCAAGTTGGCTTTTTTGTTTTTAGAAAGTGAATATATCCTGCCTTTATTTCTGCGTCGTTGTATGTTCTAAAAACAGTCAAGTTTGGAATTGCCCTAAGCATAACAAGTTGTTCAATAGTTTGGTGAGTTGGCCCATCTTGACCGTTTAGAAAGTTGTCGTGCGATAAGACATACAGAACTGGCAAGTTCATAAGCGAAGTCATTCTAATAACTGGTTTTAGGTAGTCACTAAACACCATAAAACAAGAAGCATATGCTTGCAAACCACCAAATAGCGTAATGCCGTTAGAAATTCCACCCATAGCCTGTTCACGAACGCCGTAATTAATTCTGTTGCCTAGGTAGTTACCTGCCGAAAAAACTTCGTCAAACTTGTTAAACATCTTGGTGCTTTGAGCCACATCAGCCGACCCACCAATCAAATTTTCCACCCTAAAACTACTAAAAATTTCGTGGTTTATGTCCCTAATTTGTAGGTTACTATCTGGCTTGAAATTTTCTATTTGCTTGATTGCTTTTTCGTTAAAGGCAAAATTTAGGAAGTTTAGCAATTTTTCGTAGTCTTTTGTGTATTTGGTCTTGTAGTCTTCTAGTAATGCCAGTTGGTTATCAAAACGCTTTTTTATCTGCTCTTTAATATTTTTAACATACTCAGTCACTTCGTCCAAAATTTCAAAAGGACCAACTGAAATATTTAGTTTTTCTTTAACATACTCAATTTGTTTTAGGTTTAGTGGCTTACCGTGAACACTAGATTGGTCTTCAAACTCACTGCCGTAGCCGAGCAAAGTGTTAACAATAACAATACTAGATTTGTTTGACTTTTTCGCTTTTAGCAAGTTTTCGGTGATTTCTGCCACACTATTGCCGTCAAAAACTTCAAAAACATCAAAATTTATGCTTTCAAAACGCTTTTTAATGTCTTCGTTGCTGGTCAAACTTAGTTCGCCGTCAATGGTTCGTTTGTTGCAGTCGTAAATAAGCACCAAGTTGTCTAGTCCCAAAACGCCAGCCAGACTTGTGGCTTCGTAACTAATTCCTTCCATCAAACAGCCGTCACCCACAAGGCAGTAGATAGTATTATCAAACAGTTTTATGTCTTTTTTATTAAACTTTGCTTGATAGAACTTTCCTGCAATCGCCATTCCAACTGCGTTTGCGACCCCTTGACCTAGTGGTCCAGTTGAGCAATCTACTCCACAAGTTTTGTTAGTTTCTGGGTGGCCAGAAGTGATAGAACCAAATCGCCTAAACTTTTTTAGGTCGTCTATGGTTATATCAAAGCCAAACATATTTAGCGTAGCATAGAGCAAACTGCTTCCGTGTCCAGCCGACATAACAAACCTATCACGAAAGATATTTTTATCGTCTAATGGAGAATAGTTCATAACATTGGCATAGAGTGAATATAAAATTGGCGCAGACGAAAGTGCCATTCCTGGGTGACCAGAATTAGCCTTTTCTATTTCGTAAAGCGACATCAATCTCAAATTGTTAACACAAACCTGTTCCATTAACTCTCCTAACTAAAATATTTATTTATATCATTAATTATCTCATTAACAACACCAGATAATTCAGCGTGTACTACATTAACTATTATATCTGCAAAACTTGAAATGTATGTATTTCTATCTTCAAACGCAATTTCATTAATTTTTATGAGAGACTTTTTGTTCTCATATCTGTTTAGTTCGCAAAATTTTTCAAAATTTAGTTTTAGGTAAATTATTAGGCTATCTTTTTTTAGTATATCCAAATTATTGCCTTTATTCAAAGTAGAAAAATTGAGAGTTAAAATTGTATTGTCGTAACTTGCAATAGTCTTAACAGTTTTACTCTCATTTTCATCAAAATATTCTTGCCCAGCCTTTTCCAGCATTTCGTCATTAATAAGGTTGTATTCCATTATTTCGTTGACATCTGCATAGAACATCTCTAGTTCGTCTGCAAGCGCTTTTGCGACTCTTTTTTTGTAATCATTAACAAGGCAAATAATCGTAATATTTTTTTTCACATGCTCTCCTAATTACTATTTTCATTCAAATGATAACATTTTATAACTTTTTTATCAACAAAAAAATATTTATTTCATTTTAAAACCCAAAATATTGAAAAATTTTAAGAATTTTCACAAAACTCAAAAAGCACAATTTATTTGTGCTTTTTTGAACTTGATTTATACTTAACAAAGAAACAAAAGTACACTACAATAACTTCTGTGCCTGCAATAAAGTAGTAAATAGATATTCTATTTCCAACATTAGGATAGAAGTGCATTTCTCCAAGTTTTGTAACATTAACAATAATGTTTTTATTAATATCTGTTCTATATACTATCGAATTATAAAATTCCAAAGTATCAAGCGTTTCGGTGTTTGGATGACCGTAGTCGTTATCTTCGCCAACTTGAATAACTGAATAAGTTGGTCTTATTTTCTTAATAAAATCTTCTCCACTACTAGTTTTGCTACCATGATGTCCAACTTTTAGAACATCTACCTTTGGCAAATCGCTTTTTAGTGCTTCCTTTTCACACGCCTTACTTGCGTCACCTGTAAACATAAACACTTTGCTATTATATGTTAAACTAAAAATTGGTGAATAGTCGTTAGGCTTATTTTTATAATACGACAAAAGTGGCGAGTAAAATTCAAATTCGTAGTAGTTGTCACTATCATTAGAACAAATCTTTTGAGTAGTGTTCATCAAATCTTTAATCGTAAAAAACATATTGCAGTTTGGCTCTTTTCTCATCGCATTAATGGTATCAATATACACAGTTGTGGTAACTTTATAATAGTCATCATCATGATTATTATAATCGCTATTTCTATCTGCTTCGTTGATGTATATTTGTGGCCTATAAACATTATTCACTTGGTAGTTTTTGAAAATCTCCACCATTCCACCGCAGTGGTCAGCGTCGCTATGCGTCAAAAGAACATAGTCGAATACCTTTTCTTTAGTGCTATCGGTGAAAATTTTGCTATCTATATACTCAATCATTTGTTTTGCACTATCTTTCGTGCCTGCGTCGATAAGCATTTTCTCACCAGTAGGAAATTCAATCGCTATACAATCTGCTTGACCGACATCTATGTAGTGAACCAATAGTCCGTCGTGTTCAATGAGATGTTCGTTGTTTTGTAATTCTCTACTATTTATCATCTCTTCGAGTTGATTTTTGAATATTAGCCCACCTGCGACAATGACTGCAGACAGAATTAAAAACACTATAACTCTAAGCACACTAAAATATATTTTACTAGTCTTTTTCTTCTTTTTTGCCATACGATTATATATTACAAAAATATAAAAAAATTGTCAAATAAATGCGATTTTTTAGTTTATCAAACAATAAACAAGTAAAATACAATCATATCGACCGTTTTTACAATTATTTTCTAAAAGGACTTTATTTTTATCATAAGATGATGTATAATAAGTATTATGAAACTAAAAGAAATGAAAAA
>CATZIR010000096.1 GCA_958420145.1 uncultured Eubacteriales bacterium
ACGTTTTCGCCTGAGAAAATATTTGAAATTTGTTCATTTGTTTGTATAACGCTGTTGACTTCGCTTTTAGTTTGGTCAATGCTTTGTTGAATATTATCTATATTTTGGTCAAGTTCGCTTTTCTTAAAGAAATTATCGACGATATCTTCTCGTTCATCTTCCCAAGAAAAATTGGTGCTTTCGATTTTTTTTCTTCCAGCATCTGTTAACTTGTAGTAATGGCGTCTGCCACCAATGTCGCTATCGCCCCAATATGATTCAACTAATTTTTGTGCTTCTAGTCTTTTTAGACCACTATACAAACTAGGTTGTTTTAGAATGTATTTGCCATTAGTTTGAGTTTCTACTTCTTGGCAAATTTCGTAGCCATACTTGTCTCCAGACTGCAAAGCCTTCATAATAATGTTGTAAACTGAACCTCTGCCTGAGCCAATACTTTGTTTCATCTTATGTAACTCCAAAATTTTATTTATCAAATTTTAACATATTGTAAAACAATATGTCAAATAATACTATGCAATCTGTAAAAATAATACTATGCAAAGTGCTAAATAGCCTGATTTTTGTTGAAAAAGAAGCAAAATGTGCTATAATGAAACTATGATAGTTCCAAAGGTTATACAGCGTTCCAGTAGGAGAAGTTTAGCAATCACAATAAACGAAAAAGGTGATTTGATTGTAAAAGCACCATATCAAATGACGCTTGATGAAATATTTAGTTTTTTAAACAAAAAGCAAAAATGGATAGAAGATAGGCAGACTAGAATAAAATCCATTTTGTCACAAAATTATCAATTAGTTAACTACCAAAAAGTGCTTTTTTTAGGCAAACAATACCAAGTTTGCTTTTCAAAAGGTATCGAAACTCCATATCTAACTCAAGATGCACTCATTCTAAATTACACAAAATCTTTGGCAGTGGTAAAGGCTCAAATCAAGGATTTTTTAACGAATTCTTGTGATGATATCTTAATACCTAGAATATCTAAAATCGCTAGTAAAATCGGCGTTTCTTACACATCAATAAAGATTGTTTCAAGCAAAGTGAAGTGGGGAATGTGTGACAATAATCATAACCTTTATTTCAACTTTAAACTGCTAATGCTTTCGCCACAACTGATTGATTATGTCATCGTTCACGAACTTTGTCACATAAAGCAACTAAATCATAGCCCAAAATTTTGGAAACTAGTGGGGAAGTATCTTCCAGACTATAAAGACTGTCAAAAGCAAATGAAAGATTGTGGCTTTATTATAAAATTATTTTAAAATAGATCTAACCAAAAAGCACTATCTTTTGAAAATACAAATGTGATATAAAAAATATACAAATTTTTTTAGTAGCAAATTATCTTCTTTTTTGCATAGGTGTAGGGAGATAATTTGTTTTTTTGAATATATAACTATTCGCAAAATGCGAGTTTTACGAACTAATACACCCCAAAAGTGCTAGTAAAGTCGAAATTTATAAAATTTCATAAATTCTTATAAAAAATCGCAATGATTTAGTTATCATCACGATTTATTGAATTATCTAAAATTTGTTCTAAGTTATTTATTGCATAATTAATTTTGTTTAGGTATTGCTTATAATAACGTTTTTCATAGTATGAGTTTTCATCGAATAAACTTTCGTATGTTTCGTCAATCAACTTTAATTGTTTTGGATTAATATTTTTTAGATAAAACATAATGTTATTTAATACATCAAACTCTTCATCTAAAAAAAAATTTGATGGAACATTGTATAGTAAATTTTCAACGAAATGATTTTTTCCAATTAAAAGTTTTGATTCTTGAGCGATTATTAGTTCAAGTTCAAGAGCCTTAAAAAGTTTTACAAATTTGCTATAGTTATTGTTGGTTTCGATGTCTTTTTGCTCAATTTTATCTAGGTAAATATATGGGTTTATATATGTCCAAGTGTTAATTCTTCTAACTAAAAGTTTGTTTTTGTCGTAGTCAGCGTCGTAACAAACAGTTATTTTTGCACTTAGTTGTGCATTAACTTTTAGCATGATAATATTATATTTGCAGTAAATTTTTTGGTTAGGCGCAACTATTCCTTTTAGGTAATTAGAAAATCTTGAAGCAATTTCTTCTGCTTGTATAACACCTTTATTTGCTGGCGAGCCGATAATTTGCTGATATGTGCTTAGTTTAACTTTTCCTTTTTTAGTAACTCGTTTTGCAGGCACAGTAAAGTCTATATTATCACGAGATGTATGATAAACCACTAAAAATTCAATTAATGAATTGTCGTAAAAAGTGTTTGTTATAAAGTCACCATAAGGAATGATACTGATTTTACCGTTAGTTAGGTCATTAAACGCAATATCTTTAATTTCCATCAAAGTTTCTAGTAAAACATCGTATGTATTAGAAATTTCAACTTTACTTTGCTCCTGTTTTTCATCAAGAAGTTCAAACAATTCTCTTAAAAATTCTTTATTCATATTTTTATTATAAACTAAATAAAAAATAATTACAAAGAAAATAAAAACAAATTTTTAACTATTCGCAAAATACTTGATTTTGTTTCGTTTTTTTACTATAATTCTTTTATGGAAAAAATGAATTATTTTCAACAAAGAAATTATAAAAATGAACAAGAACTACGCAAAATTTGTCAGGAATTACCACCTTTTTGCGAAAGTTTTTTCATTGGTATTGAAAGTCGAACAACTCCCCTAACTAGGCTTGGCTATGCTCAAGACTTAAAAAGATTTTTTATCTTTTTAACCACTCAAACCTTTGCTTTTTCCGACAAAAAGCCTAATGAATTAACTTTGAAAGATCTAAACAAAGTAACCGAAAGTCATATTGAGAAATATATGTACTACCTAAACTCTTATGAGAGCAAAGACAAAATTTGGTCCAATCAAGTAAAAACTAAGGCAAGAAAATTTTCAAGCGTAAAATCTATGCTTAGGTATTTTTACAGACGTGGCGATATTGAACAAAATATTGGTGATAAACTAGATAGTCCAAAACTAAGAGAAAAAGAAATTATTAAACTAGAACCAGAAGAAGTTGTGAAACTACTTGATGCTGTAGAAAGTGGCTCTAACCTTTCCCCTGCCGAAAAACGCTTTCACAAGGTTACATATCCACGAGATTTTGCCATTATGAGCCTATTTTTAGGCACAGGAATCCGTATAAGCGAACTTGTTGGACTTGATGTAAAAGACATAGATTTTAGCCAAAATGCGTTTACAATTACTCGAAAAGGTGGAAGTCGTGTTATTTTGTATTTTGGTGACGAAGTAAAACAAGCATTGCTTGATTACTTAAATGTTAGAAACGCTAAAACCGATGAAAGTGAACCGGCCTTATTTCTTTCTTTGCAAAATAAACGAATTACTACTCGTGCAGTCGAAAAGTTAGTAAAAAAATATTGTGCAGGTGTTATACCACTAAAGAAAATCACCCCACATAAACTCCGTTCTACATACGGCACAAATTTGTATCGTGAAACTGGTGATATTTACGTCGTAGCGAGTGTTTTGGGACATAAAGATGTTAATACAACAAAGAAATATTACGCCCAAATTTCGGACGATATTAGGCGTGAAGCTTCCACAAAAGTTAAACTTAGAGATTAATTTAGAAAATTAGAACAAATGTTTGACAAATTTATTTTTATGTGTTATATTTTATTCGTAAAAATAAGTTTGGAGTTTTGAAAGAT
>CATZIR010000097.1 GCA_958420145.1 uncultured Eubacteriales bacterium
TATCATTTTTTTGAAAAAGTGAAAATGACGATTTTTAAGTGCAAATGTGTTCACTTTTTAATGATAAAGGAGGAAAAATGACAAATAAAAAATCAAAAAGTTGGCTAATCGTACTACCTATTTTCCTAATTTGCTTAGTTTTATTAGTTTTGCAACTAACTGGTGCGTGGTTTACCGCTTCTGGAAGTGCTTCAACAGGAGATGGCAAAGACTTACGACTAGGCTCACTAGGTAGTTTAGATGTAACTGCTGTTGGTGGCGTTTGGCTAGATTCAAACGGCAACAAAATAACAGACAGAGATGTTGTTATGCCTGGTGACAGGCTCACTGGGGCATCACTAAAAGTAACATATAGCGACGACGGTACAGACGATGCCTATTATGTAGTTGAAAGCAACGGAAAATACTACTATTTTAACGAGCAATCACAGTTAACAGAAATCACAGACTCGTGTGCATCAGTAATCACTCTTGGAACGACTATTGAAGTCCCTTCTGCTGTTTTAAAAATCGTAGTTGACGGCACGACATACTACTTCGACGGTTCTACAAGTTCAGCATCAATTCCAAATGCTGCACAAGGCAAAGAGATTGGAATGGAACTTTCCAACGCTACCTACAATGTAAAAATTATTCAAAAGGCCAACCTAACAAAAGAAAAGGCTTATGAAATTCTAACTGGAGACAATTTGGTAGAAAGTTACTACGGAGAAGCAAAAGTAGGAACGTTAGATGCTTCAGCTGGAATTTATACAAATACTGCA
Source organism: uncultured Eubacteriales bacterium (assembly GCA_958420145.1). Classification (GTDB taxonomy): domain Bacteria; phylum Bacillota; class Clostridia; order Christensenellales; family UBA1242; genus CAKVNM01. The sequence goes on from CATZIR010000097.1 coordinate 765, forward strand.
AATACAAATGTTGCAACATTAGAATATATTGCAGTAAGCAAAGGCGATATCATTTCAATGGGCTTTGGTCCAGTGCTTAGCGATGGTAAAGTACAATATAGATTTAGAGTATATTATTATGACAGCAACTATAATTTTGTAGAAAGAACAACTGATAATCAACTAACCGACTATACAGTAACAAAAGATGGCTATGTACGACTATCAGTTTATTGTGGAACGGAAACAGCAACCGACGAAGATGTTCAACACATAAAAGATACTTTAAAAGTTATTAGAAAAAGTGAAAGTAACATACAAAAACTTGCTCCACTCGAATTTTTCTATAACACAGGCAAACTAACCAGCACAGGCAAGAGAGCGCTTCAAGGTGCTTGCTCAGACGGAACATATCTTTACTATACAGTGACAACCAATAATGATTCAGATAACACATATGTTTATAAACTAGATATTGCAACCAAAACAGTAGTAAAAACTGTTAATGACCACAGTTATACCCATGCAAATGGTATGACATATCATGATGGATATCTATATATTAATGGTGACACTGTAATTCATAAAATTAACGCAGACACACTTGCCTATGATAGCACTATCGATATGTCTAGTTTGTCAACATCTATTAAAGATTTTGATATCATTTCATCAATCGCTTACAATGATAGTATAGGAAAGTTTGTTATTAGATATAAAGACACAAACTTAGTTAGAGGAATAGCCATACTTAACGAAAATTTTGTATGCGAGAAATATATGCCACTAAGTTTTGATGATTCTAAAACTGGCACAGATATTGATACAGTTGGAAATAATGTGTTAGTAGGTGTTTTCAAAGAAAAAACAAACGAGAAATATTTCCAATCTTATATTTATGTAACTAACCTAGAAGGTGAGTTGATTAAAAAAATAAAATTATGTCAAGATAGTTATACACAAGCCTTAGAGTTAGAAAGTGTGGCAGTTGTTGGTAATACTGTTTATGTATTCTTTGTTGATGATTACAATAATTACCAAAGCAATTCAATCTACACAGTAGATCTAAATAAGATTTTATAATCACTAAACCACCTTTGCGGTGGTTTTTATATTAGCGCATAAAAAAAACCTTTTAGCAAAACTAAAAGGTTTTTTGTTTACATAAAGTTTTCGTTGTCTTTCTTTCGTTTGAGTTCAAGCAGTGTCTTTTTTTGTTCTTGACTAAGATTTTTAAGGTTATGTTTTGTTTTGCATTGCAAAATAATTTGCTCAACAACTTTCTCGATTTGACTGCCTTTTGTGTAGTCAGCAGGGACAAAGTAGTTTATTCGGTTATTATTTAGTAGTTCTAGCATAGACTTAAAGTTTGTGTCTTTTTTGTCATATACGCCTATCGCATTGCCACCACTTTTAACGGTTAGTCTCATACAAGGAACATCGGTCAAACTGTCGCCAACATACACCATATTTTCAAATGGTATACGCCTTTCTTCGTGCTTCATACTGTCGTTTACAGAGTTATCTGTCACATCTAGTATGCCTTTGTTAATTCTATACAAAAATTGAGTTTTGTTGGTGTAGTTAAGTGCTTGACCAGCCCATACTGGCTTGCCGTCGTTATCAAAAATGAAACTAGACGCAAAAATTCTTGTAAACTCTTTTGCAATAGGGTTGGCTTCCAATATTTCTTTATTTCCTGATGAGATTATGTAATGTTCAACTTTAACCCCGTGTTTCTTTCCAAACTCGTTTATTCGCTTAAACCAAGTTTTAACGCCTTCATAAAGTTCTATGTTTTTGCCAATTTCGTTTAGGTCTTGACGAGTAAAAGTCATATTTTTTTGGCGATATTTTTCTACCATATAATACATATACCCAGCAGCATTATCTGCGTCATACTTTAGACAAGTGTTTCTAACTTCGTCCCAAAACTCGTTTGCAGGCATACCAAGTTTTTCAATAAAGCCATATTCTTGCATATCTTTTGGTGACAAAGTCTTGTCAAAGTCATAACAAATTCCAACAATTAATTCTTTCATTAAAAATCTCCCTTATATAAATTATATATCATACAATTTTAATTTTGTCCATACTTTATTGAAAATTTGTCTTATTAATTTTTATTTTTGCTAGAAAAAAGTGCAAATGCATAAATTAACGAGTTTAGCAAACACTAAAAGTATAAAGGAGAAAATTTATGGAACAAACAAAAAGAAAAACCCTTCTAAGTATGACCTATTATGCATTAGTTTCAATCGTGATGCTTCTTGGTGTTGTATTTATGATTTATCTTGCAACTCAAACAGTGCCACTATATGCAAAAATTTGTTTTTGGATTTTAGCAGATGCACTGATTGGACTTGTAATATTTGACATTGTATGCACAAACATAAAAAGATTCAAGTTTATAGCAGGAATAATACTTTATGTGCTTAGTTTAGTAACATTTGTGCTAACAATTATCGTTTACATTTCGCTTAGCACAAACTTAATTTTAACGGCTGTGCAAGTGTTCCCATATTTAGCATTATTCGTGCTATCGTGGACAATGACTATCTTTACTATTGTTTTGTTCACAGTTGGGCTAAACCTCATTGAAAAACCAAAAAGAACAGTAAAGACAAGCAAGTAGAACAAATTACTACACACAAAAAAAGCATTAAGAAAAACTTAATGCTTTTTTATAATCCATTACTTTTTATTACTTCTTAGTTTATTGCACTCTTTTAATGGCTCATTTTTGTAGTGGACAATCATTTTGTCCGTCTTTTCTATATACTCTGCAAGCATGATGTTGTTTAGTTCCTTTTTGTTTGATACTTTTAGCCTTCTAAATAGCCACTCTTTGTCTTTTTTTAGGTCGGTTAGGCTAGAATAAGACAAGTTGCCGTCTATGACCATATAATGCGACAAAGAAGG
>CATZIR010000098.1 GCA_958420145.1 uncultured Eubacteriales bacterium
CTAATAGACGCCGAAACTCGCCTAAAAGCCATTAATGTAGACCCAAGCGAAATATATGCAATAATAGTAACACACGAACACAGTGACCACATTAAAGGCGTAGGCACATTCGCTAGAAAATATGGTTGCTATGTTATCGCAAACCAAGCCGAATGGGAAGTTTTAGATAAAAAAATTGGCAAACTAGACGAAATTCAAAAGATAAAGTACAGTTCACCAAACTTCTACTTAAAAGACTTGACCGTTTGTGCTTTTAGGCTAAGTCACGACGCTCACACTTGCTTTGGTTATTCGTTCTACAACCAAGGCTACAAGATTAGCATAGCCACAGACTTTGGCGTTCCATCAAAGCAAATTTTAGACAACCTAAAAGACAGTAATGTTTTGATTCTTGAAGCCAATCACGACGAAAACTTGCTACTAAACAATCCAAAATATTCTAGTATGTTAAAACAGCGAATACTGTCATCTAAAGGCCACATCTCTAACAAAACTTGTGCTCACATCATTGGTGAAATATTTTCTAGCAATCTAAAACAAGTAATTCTCGCTCACCTAAGCGAAGAAAACAACACTCCACAACTAGCATACGACACCGTTAAAAACGAACTACTAAAATACGGCATTATCGAAGGCAAGCACATTTATGTTGATGTTGCAATGCAACACTCTATCGGTCACCTATTCGACCTAAAATCTCACTAATTTTTACTACAAAAAACTGCACAAATTTAACGTGCAGTTTTTTATTTTTTATATTTTATGTTCTTAGTTTATAGAAATTGTAAATTAAATTCTTTGATGTATTTGTTTGATATACTAAAAAACTTTATATATATTTTTGTGTTTGCAAAACTACTTACAAGCTTTTATTGTGTTCGAGTATTTTGTAGTCAAGCATTTTGGCAGTTTTTATTTCGCCTTCGTCACTAAAAATTAGTGTGCAGTTAATTTTATTTCTGCTCTAATTTAGTTGTCGTGCATTGCTTGTTTTGGAACTACAACCACTGTGCCGTCAAGCCACGAATTGAAGAAACTTTCTAGGTTGCGCAAACTGGTTTTTTCAAAGCAGTTTATCATATCTTGTGGGGTGGCGTTTTTGCCTTGATATGTCTTAAAGTAGGTTTTTAAGCATTTGAAGAATGCTTTGCTTCCCATAATGTCCCTAAGGCTATCAAACAGCAATGTGCCTTTAACATACGAAATATAGATATACTCTGGCTCAGTTTTATACTCATTTAATGCTCTATTCATACTGGTATCGACTGTGCCAAAAATGTCGGTGTAGACTTCTACAAACATACAATACGAACTATTGGCACTGCTAATAATGTCGTCGTATTTTAGGCTATAACTAGGATTTTTTTCATAGAAAAGTGCCGTTGTATATTCTGTTAGTCCTTCGTCGAGCCAGCCATAATTATACTCATTGTTGCCAACCATTCCATACCACCATTGATGTGCTATTTCGTGAATGATTGTGTTTTGATAGTCTTCATATTTTTCTAGGCAGTCGCTTATCATCACAAGATTTGGATACTCCATACCACCGTGAACAAAATTGCTTTCGACTACCGACAAGTTTTGATATGGATATTTGCCTATCATATCGTTAAAAGTGTTCAAACTGTCTACTGCTGTTTGCAAAGAAGACTCTGGGTTTTTGTCGTTATAGTAATAGTAGTTGATTGTGGTGTTGCCCACTTTTTGACTTGTAGTTTTGAACTTGTCGCTCAAAACTATCGCAAAATCTCTAACTGCTTTTGCTTGGACTTTTGTTATTTTTTGGTGGTCAACCACTTCTTGAGAAACTTGATCTCCAGATGTTGCCACAGTGTAGTTTTCAAAATTTTTGATTGTTACATCGTAGTTTGCCATATCGCTATAGAATGGGTCACCGTTGTAGTGATATTCTTGCTTGCTAAAATTACCATTTTCAAACACGCAGGCAATAGGGTAAAAATTGCATAAATTTATTGCGTTATCGCCATAGCCAAAGCGATGATTGATATTTGGTAATGCAACGGTATATTCAAACTCTATGCTCACTCTATCGTTAGGGTATAGTGATGACGAAAGAGTAACGCTTAAAATAGTTTTATCGTCGCCTTCAAGCGTTGTGGTTGCGCTCTCGCCATTTATCTTGACTGAACTTATTTTTATATTGCCGTAACTCTCTCCATGAGGGTATGCTTTGGACTCATACAATGCACTCACTGGCTTGTTGACTACTCCCTTATCGAACGAGTTAGCATACAAGTGAAAACAGATGTTATCTAGTGCATTATCTGTCTTGTTAATATAGTTCGTAACTTGTGAAACGCTAGCAGTGTGATTAATCTCGTCTACCGATACGGTCATTGTGTATTCATTAACATTTTTGCTACACTCATTTATAAAATTGGTTTCGCCACAGCCTACAAATGATATGCTTGAGACCACGAACATAACTAATAGCAAACTCAAAATAATTTTTCTTTTCATAACTTGTCCACCTTTTCAAACTATTGTATGAAACCAAAATTCATAAAATGATTAGAAAATATATTTGGAAATTAATCGCAATAAAAATTACAAGTAACTTTGCCGAATAAACTTATTTTTACATATTTTAATGAGAATAATTTTCAACATAAATTTTTATACAAATTTAACCTAAAAACATTTATAAAAAACTAATCATATACTGAAATAGGTGTTCAGCCACAAAGGAGAAATTATGTCTAAAATTACCAATCAATCAACTTTAACATCAAACTACACAGTTGGTGGAATTAAACAAAGTATAGAGACAAAAAGTAATATTTCTACTACTGAAAATATGACCGAAGCGTTTACCAAGGTCTTGTCATCGGCAGTGACCGAAGCAATCGCAAAGGAAGAAATAGAACAAACATTAGTGTTAACAAACACTGGCGATATTACTATTACAGATATTAGCATTAAAAACACAATCAGTGCAGGTGCTACTTTCAAAGCAGGTTCTTTGACTATCGACGATGTATCTCAGCCAACATTCAATCCAGTTACTGGCTACGGGATTCAAAAAGACATCGCAAATAGCGAGACGGTTACCGTAAAATACACTATTGTGATAGACGATGAACCAGCCGTATCAGAAGTTACCGACACACCAGAAATAACCTACACCGTTGGCGAAGTTGACAACTTAGTTGAAAACTCAAATACCGCTACAATTAATATCAAGAACGATGTAATCAAAATCGTTAAGACATCTTCTGCTAGCGCAGTTATCAAAGGTCAAACATTAACCTTCCAAAATGTTATCACTAACGAAGGCGATGTTACTAACACTGAACTTGTGTTCAAAGACCCAATCCCTGCTGGCACAACATTTGTTGATGGTAGCGTTAAGATTGACAATGTGTCACAACCAACCTACAACCCAGAAACAGGATTTAGTCTAAACGACTTAGAGCCAAACGGTCAAATTGTTGTCACATTTGATGTTACAATTAATTAATATAAGCACTGCTTATGTTTGATATAAAAAAGTTGGAACGATGTTCCAACTTTTTTGCTTTGCAAAGCCTAAAGCTTTTGGTATAATTAGTCTATGAGAAAATTTGAAGTAGTTAAAAATGAATTTATAAAGTATGATATTGTGCCAGACAAAGCACC
>CATZIR010000099.1 GCA_958420145.1 uncultured Eubacteriales bacterium
GTGATTGGCACTTCTAAATTGGAAAAAGACCTAAAAACTTGCACAAATAATTTTCATCAAGTGCAAAAAAATCAGTTACTTGAATACATAAATAGCATTTATGGTAGTGAATTAACAAAGTAGATTTGTTATTAAACAAAAAAGGAACTTGCTTTTTGCTTGTTCCTTTTTAATAATTATCACTTAGTCCTAGAAAAAAATCGGCAGAAATGTTGAATGATTGGCTAATTTGTTTAAGTAGGTCGTAGCCAGGTTTTGCCTTTCCTTTTAGCCACTCACTAACTTGACTTTGCTTTATGCCAACTATTTTTGCAAATTCTGTTTGTGTCAAACCTTTGTCTATTAAAAAATCTTTTAAAATATCTTTAAAATTATTTTCCACAAAATTAGTATATAGAAAATTCTATAAAAATACTTGACATATAGAAAATTCTATATTACAATCAAATTGATTTTATACTTTTGGAGGAAAAATATGAATAAAAAACTTTGTTCGGTGTTAAAATTTTGCATTTCTATGGTTACGGCTTTGTTTTCAATTTTTTCATTATTTTTCAGTTTGTGGAAAATAAATGGACTTGCAAGTGAAAATGGCTTTGACTTTTTGGGCTTTTGTTCAAAATTTAGCACACTTGGAGATAGTGCATCGCTAGCAAATGATGTAAAGTCCTATTCTATTTTGGTTGGCATACTACTTTGGCTACAACTAATCTTTTCGCTAATATACATATCGTTTTTATTAGTTGTATTGTTCCAAAAAATATCTAAAAAACAAACTGTGTATGAAAACGCAATATATAACTTGAACATTTTTTGTGTAATGTTTGCTGTTATCTATATGGTTTTAGGTATTGTGTGTCGTAGAACAATCATAAATGTGTTTCTAAACATTAATCCGGACCTTGTTGTTGGAGTAGACATTTTGGTTTCTTCATTAAGTTACATTCCATTAATAATTAATGCTGTGCTACTAATTGCTTACGTAGTTGTGTGCCTTATTGATAACATGGAAGTTAAGGAAACAAAAAATGTTATTCAAACGAATATTATTGAAAGTAAGGTGGAGAGCGTAAAGGAAAAGATTTCTAATTTGACCGATGTAGAAAAAATTGTACTTCTAAGCAAATATCACGAACTCGTTCAAAACAATATTTTGTCGCAAGAAGATTTTGAAAAAAAGAAAAAAGAAATTTTAGGACTATAAAAACTGCTAAATGCAGTTTTTTATTGCCCTTTTATAACTTTTTGTGGTATGAATTTTAGAGAATAATGGTAAAGTTTATGCTTGCTAAAAAATTATAAAATTTCTCAAAAATTTTTATAACAATAGTTGACAAAGGCAAAAATTAATGATAATATAAATATGTTTTTAGCATTTTAGCGAAACATTCCTCGGTAGCTCAATGGTGGAGCACTCGGCTGTTAACCGATAGGTTGCCCGTTCGAGCCGGGCCCGGGGAGCCAGTTTGAAGCATAGAATAGTCCGAATTTCTGGGCATTCCGTGCTTCTTTTTTTCATTTTTTGGCAAAAAAGTGGGATCAAAAGTGGAGTCAAAGTGCCACTTGATTAAAGTTGCACATTTTTTGTTCATATTTTGATTTCACAAAAATAGACAAAGCACAGCACATCAAATATAAAAATATCAAAAGGCTAAATTCATTTTGCAAAACTCATTAGTAGTTAATATATGCAAGGAGCCACAAAGCAAAGAATTGTAGATATTTGTAAAAGTTTCTATTAAAATAAAAAAAGAACATCTAACTGATGTTCTTTTTTTACTTAATAACGATATTCATCTGCATTGTCGAGCATTTCTTCTTCGGATTCATATTCGCCTGCACGGTGATAGTGTTCGGCTGCTTCTCTATAATATTCTTCTTTTTTATAGTTTGCATTGGCTTCTTCGGCTTCTCGTTCAGCTTCCTCAGCTGCCTTATAACTCAAATTGCTAATTTCTCTTTCAATTCTATCAATTAGGTCGTCGGCTTTGGAACATTTTGATTGAACTAGCCATTCAATCGCTTCTTCGTAGCCTTCAATTTGTTGTCTTGCTGTCCATGATCGTGCTGCTGAAGCATAACTATCCCAACCGTTTATGTAGACTTGGTCTTCTTCGTCACTATCGTCATATTCGTCGTCATAATCGTCGTCGTAATTATTGGTTTGATTCTTTGCTCGAATATTTGACTGGCACTCATCTTTCTTTTTTGCACAATTTTCTACGGCAGTGCTAATTTTATATTTCTCAAATTCTTTTTCTGCTTCGCTGTAAGCATTGTATGCTTCTTCATATTCGCCATTATTAAATTTCTCGTTGGCTGATTCATAGAGTGGGAGAGTGGCATAGTAGCCGTTAATATTTGCTAAATATGATTCGCACTGTTCTATTTTGTAACTACTGTTAATTGTTTCAAATTCTTTTATTGCATAATTAAAATATTTTCGTGCTGTTTCCATATCTAGTACTTTTATAGCTGATAATCCACAGTCTATCGATGTTTCTCCGGATCTTTTCTTGAGTTTAACTATTTTAGGATTTGTTTCTATATATCCGTGAGAGCGATTATTTTGGTTTGTGTCATTGTTTTGATTTGAGTAGTCACTTTCATTTTCTCTTATCAAATAATGTATAATTTTTTGTGCTTTATTACTTGTATTATTATTTGTATTGTTGCTTGTGTTATTGCTTGTATTGGTGTTGTTGTTTTGGTTGGAGTAATTGCTGTCAATTTCTTTTACTACATAATGTTCAACTTTTTGTGTGTTGTTACTTGAGTTTTGTTGGACAGGCTCTTTGCGTGGTGCAGGTGTGTAATTGTAAGACTGAGAGTGCAAAGAGTAACTTGGATAAGATTTTTCTTGTTTCTTGTAGTAATTTGGCCAAGTAGAGTGATGTAAAATATATGTTTTTAATGAAGTAAGTCTTGTTTCTTTAAGAAGATTTTTGAAATGCTCAACTTCATAACTTTCGGCACAGTAGTGCTTGTATGCGATTTTTATAAATTTTAGGCATAGTTTATAGTTGTCAATATCTTTGCTTATGTCGTATCTTTGTATTGTCTTTTCGTAGTTATAAGCACAATTTCGATAGAGCATTGCCATTTTATTTATTAATTCATTAATCTCTTTAGACTTTGAGTAGTTGCTAAAATGTAGTTTGTTATTAATCTTTCTTGCTTTTACTATCTGCTTATAAGCATCAAGATCCTGAGGCTTATAGTAGGGACTATAAAATTCCTTCTTGCTGAATTCAAGTAGTTGAGACACTTTTTTAGAAATTTTAAAATCGTTATATAGTATGCAACTTTCTATTATTTTTTTAATATTTTCGCAGTGATTTGTATACTCAGCGTATCTTTTTAGAAAAAGATTACATCTTAGTTTTAGTATTTTTGCCTTAAAAACTACAAAACTAAGTTCATCGTCAGATATATATTTCTGATGAATTTGTGAGTAAATTTTGCTATAACTACTATAAAGTTTGTTGTAGGCTTTGTTAACATCTTTATTCTTCATAATACACCTCCAAAAATGCAAATTAAGTGTAGTAATAGTAATCTAGTTGCAGTTTACTACCTGCAAACTCTAATGTCAATACCAAAAATGAAA
>CATZIR010000100.1 GCA_958420145.1 uncultured Eubacteriales bacterium
CTTAGGAAGAAATTAAAAACAGGCGAAAGATACGCCTTTTAATTTACTAAAAAATGTGCTAATAAAATAAAAAAATGAGATGAAGAACAAGGCTCGCTAATTTTATCAAGGCAGGAGTTTACTAGCGTAAATGACTGTCTTGTAAAATTAGCAGAAACGATGTTATTCGCTCATTTTTTTATTTTATTCACCTTTGAATGGTAGTATTGCCATACATCTTGCTCTCTTGATTGCTGTTGTTAGTTCTCTTTGGTGGCAAGCGCAAACACCTGTTTGGCGTCTTGGCACCGTCTTTGTAGTCGATGTGTTCAACTTTATCTGTGCAGAATGGGCAAACTTTTTTTCTTGCTTGTTTGTATGGTTTTTTAACCTTGTCGTCGCCGTCTTTGAATTCGGCTTTTCTATTTTCTGCCATAATTATTTCTCCTTTATAAAATTAGAATGGAAGTTGGTCGTCGTCGATTGGTTGAAGTTTTGTTGTTTCTTTTTCTGTTTTTGCTTCGCCATCATCGCTTGATTGTGGACGAGAGCCAACAAATTCAACTTCTTCTGCAACAACTTCGGTTAGGAATCTCTTTGTGCCGTCTTGTGCGTCATAACTCCTTGTTTGAAGTGCACCGACAACTGCTACTTTGCTACCCTTTCTTAGGAATTTGTGGCAAGTATCAGCAAGACCTCTCCAAGCAACGATGTTGATGAAATCTGTTTCTCTTTCACCTTCGCTGTTTGTATACTTTCTAGAAACTGCAAGTGTGAATCTAACAACATTAACTCCACTTGTTGTTGTAGTAAGTTCTGGGTCTTTTGTAAGATTACCAATTAAAAATACTTTGTTTAACATAGATTAATCTCCTATTTTCTAATAAACATTGCTCTCTTAACATTGTCTGTAATGTTCAAGATTTTTTGAACTTCTTGAAGAACTTTGCCTTCTGCTTCAATGTTAAAAATAACATAAATGCCTTCTTCTTTGTAGTCAATTTTGTATGCGTATTTCTTTACGCCCCAATTATCAACACTTTCGATATTGATGCCTTTGTTTGTTAGAATGCCTTTTACTTTTTCGAGCATGGCTTCGTTTTGAGCATCTTCTGGTTGTGCCGATAAAACTACGAGCAATTCATATTTGTTCATATTTTTACCTCCTTTTGGACTTTATGACTCTCTTTTTAGAGAGTAAGGTTCGAGATTTTTCTCGAAGCGTATATATAATATCATAAAAATATAATAAATACAAGTGATTTTAGAAAAAAATTACGCACAAAAAAAGCGTGTAAAGTTTTATTCTTATAGCAAATAAGGATGAAACTTTTTTTATTACATAAAACTTTTAGCCTTCTCCTTATTTAATTTAAGCAAAAGGGGGTGAAAATTTGGCTCGTAGATATGTTGCGACTAAAAAAAAGAAAGTTGCTTCTACGAAACAACTTTGCAAGCAGTTCGTGAAGTTAGAAGTGATAGAAAAGGTCGCATTTGTTCTGACACAACAAAATACTTTCCAAAGACAAGAGAAAACTTGTCTTGTGCTGGCAAGATGTTGGGTCGTATAAGAAATGGTAGATATTAAAAAACCAAAAATCACTAATTTAATTTATAAAGGAGAAGATATTTGAAAAAGAAAAGGTTTATACCTTGGGGACGAACTTTGACAACCAAAGATAACTTTTTGGGCAAACAAAAAACAAAGTCTTGCAAAACAAGACCCGTTGTAGTGGTTGACACAAATAATGAAGATTTGGCAGTTGTTCCCTTATCTTCAAAGAAAGGTGCAAATAGAACTGAGTTGAAAGGGTATAGAAACCCTAAAACTAAACAAAAAACATTTTACAAGCACTATTTAGAAATCGAAGATAATGAAGGTCATCCAATTAGAGTTAATGAAAAGTTTAGAGAAAATCATAAAAATATGGACATATCAAGAGAACAAGTTTTAGATATTCGTCAAAAGATTTTAACACAATCACGCACAAAAGATCGAAATAAAAAATTGTTTGATAAATTTCATAAGAAAAAATGACAAAAAAAATGACCGTGCTAAGTGACTGTCGTGCTTATAAACAAAAGTTATAAGCCTTACACAAATAATGTGTAGTTCATTAAGAACGATTACATTATATATTATTCAAATATAAATGTCAACCCTTTATAACAAAAAAGTTCCGATGTCGTCACCAAATTTGATTTGGTGTTGTTCGGCACATAATTACAACTTAATAAAAGTGTAAGTCGTGGGTATACTCCACGCACACTGTAATTACTTTGAAGATTACAAAAAAACAAGCCAATAAGAAAATTAAAAAATAAGGAGAATAAAAAATGGCAAACAATGTTAAAAGAATGATTAAAGAAGACGGAATAGTTTTGGAAAAAATCTTCAAAGGAGCAACAGAAGAATTTAAGGCTTCTGACGGTCGTGTGATTGGCGCTCAACCCGATAGATACATATTGAAATGTGATAGTGGCGAAGATTTTTCAAAAAATACTGGTTTTTTGAACTCAACAGTATTGGAATATAAAGTGGACAAGCAAGTATTTGAAAAAGTAAATGCATACTCACCTGTCCTTGTTAGATATGAAGTTTCCAACTTTGGTGCAAAAGCAGTATCAGCAGAACTAAAAGAAAATAAATAAAAAGGAGAATAAATTTGACAGTATTTCAAAAAGTTATGTTAGTGCTTTTAGGTATGGTATGTGCAGTCGCAATTTTCTGCATAACAGTCGGTATTGGCTGTGCAGTAAACGGTGTAACTTTCGGGCAACAAATCGCTAATTGGTTTGGCACTGCAAAGCCCGCTGTTGATACTGGTGCAGAAGCACTTGCAATGATAAAACCAATAATCTAATAAAGGAATTGTTCTATGAAAAAAATATTACTAATTATTTTAATAGTTGTTTTAGTAGTGTTGTTTGGAACATTTCCCTTGTCCATTCTTTCCAAAATATTTCAATTTATCAGCACGGCTTTTGAATGGTTAGCAAAAATATTAAATGTTTTTGGGTGGAATGGAATTGTGTAATAAACAAAAGCACTATCTAGGACAACCTAAGTAGTGCTTTTTATTTTAAATAAAAATATATAAAGGAGAAAATATGGAAATAGCAAAAAAGATTGCAAATGGTGTATTGATTTTCGTAACTATTGTTGCTGTTTTAATGTCGTGTTTGTTGCTCTACTTTAACACTCTTGGTAAAGATAAATTGCCGACTGCTATTACTTCCACTTATGCAACAACGATTACTGACCCGTTAACTGGCGAAAAAAAGCCCGTTTTGGAAGCGAACTATTATTCCAATAAAAATGGCACTGGGTTTGAAGTTGTAGAATTTAGAATAAATGCATATAGTGGTGTCGCTAAACAAGGTATTTATGCTCGTGGTTTTCAAATGGTTTGGGACAAAGATGGCAACATAGTTCAATATACTGACCCAACAACAAAAGAAAAAAACAATGTTTGGTATTATGACAGTTTTGATAATAAATCTTTTGAAACTGGTCACACATATCAATTTGGTGACAAAATGGTTATTGACATTGACGGCGAAACCTACGGTGTTGCTCTTGACGGTCAATATACTATAACAAATTCATATACTGACGGATGGAAAG
>CATZIR010000101.1 GCA_958420145.1 uncultured Eubacteriales bacterium
AAAATGAACAAAGATGATATTGTTAGTAATTGCGAAATTGTAACTTTCAAAAAGTAAAAAATATAAAAATTATTAAAAAAATCACTAAAAAACACGATTTTTTAGCAAAAAATAGGAAAAATTATGGAAAAAACAAATATTAGTGGCACATATGATGCCGTCGTAATTGGTGCAGGACACGCTGGTTGCGAAGCAGGACTGGCTCTTGCTAGAACTGGTCAAAAAACTTTGATATGCACAACGACTTTGGAAAACATCGCCTTTTTGGCTTGTAATCCAAGTATTGGTGGAACAGCAAAGGGACACCTTGTTTGCGAGATAGATGCACTTGGTGGCGAAATGGGAATCAATGCCGATAAAACAGCAATTCAAATTCGTATGCTAAATCTTGGAAAAGGTCCAGCAGTGCATAGTCTTAGAGCGCAAGCAGATAAAATTGCCTACCACAACGAAATGAAAAAGACTCTTGAAAAACAAGAAAACTTGACAATTTTGCAAGCAGAAATTAGTGATATTATCGCAAAAGACGGCAAAATCTGTGGAGTTAGAACATCGCTTGGCGAAGAATTTAGTTGCAGAGCAGTTGTTGTTTGCACAGGCGTTTACCTAAAAAGTAGAATTATTATTGGTGACAAAACAGAAAATGTTGGTCCAAATGGATTTAAGTGTGCCAACTCTCTAACACAAAGTTTGGCAAATTTGGGCTTTGAAATTAAAAGATACAAAACAGGAACGCCACCAAGAATATATGGTTCTACCGTAAACTACTCTAAACTAGAAGAGCAGTTGGGCGACGAACACATACAAACTTTTAGTTTTATGACAAAAAGACAACCAAAAAATGTTGCTAGTTGCTACCTATGTTACACAAACGAAAAAACACACAAACTTATTCGTGATAATCTCGACAAGGCACCAGTTTTTAATGGTCAAATCGAAAGCACTGGCCCAAGATATTGCCCAAGCATAGAAACAAAAATAGTTCGCTTTGCAGACAAAGATAGACATCAACTTTTCCTAGAACCAGAGAGTTTGCAAACCGACGAAGTATACATTCAAGGCTTGTCAACCAGTTTTCCTTACGACATTCAAAAACAAATGGTTAGCACAATCGAAGGGCTAGAAAATGCAAAGATTATGCGTTACGCCTATGCGATTGAATATGACGCAATCAATAGTTTACAACTTTTGCCAACGCTAGAGTGCAAGTTTGTTAAGGGACTATTTTGTGCTGGTCAAGTTAATGGCACAAGTGGTTACGAAGAAGCAGGCGCACAAGGAATAATCGCAGGCATTAATGCAAGTTTGTTTTTGAGAAATGAACCACAACTTGTTTTAAAGAGAAGTGATGGCTACATTGGTGTTTTGATTGACGACTTAGTAACCAAAGGCACGAATGAGCCATATCGTATGATGACGAGTCGTGCAGAATATAGACTACATCTTCGTCAAGATAACGCAGATATGAGACTAACTGCAATCGGCAGAAAAGTTGGACTTGTTAGTGACGAAAGATGGAAAGTTTTCACAAATAAACTAAAACAACTTGAAAAATGCAAAAAAGTTCTAAGCAAAACATTGTCTCCAAAACTTGTTAATGAAATGCTTATAAAGTATGGCGAAAATGAAGCGTCACACGGTGTGACGGTTGAGAACTTACTAAAAAGAGCAAACATAACTGCAAAAGTTTTGAAAGATGAAATTGGACTATTCAAAGGCATAAACAACAAAGTGCTTGACCTTCTCACACTAGAAGTAAAATACGAAGGTTACATCAAAAGACAACTAGCACAAATCGAACTAGCAAAAAATATGGAAGATTATCCACTCAAAGCCGACTTTGATTATAACGAAGTTAAGGGCCTAAGACTAGAAGCAAGACAAAAACTAAACGACATCAAGCCACTTTCGATGGGTCAAGCAAGTAGAATTAGTGGCGTTAGCCCTGCAGATATTTCTGTTTTGCTTGTATATCTAAAAAGCAAAAATAGTAAATAATTTGAAAAAAAATACGAAAAAATTGCAAAAAAACTGCATTTTTTCTAAAAATTTCAATAATTTCTGTAAAAATTTTTAATAAAGGTATATTATGAGTAACGAAAGCAACAATAACACTACTAATGAAATAACAAACGAAAATATTGCACAAGCACAAGAAGTGCATAAACAAAACAAATTAACAAAAAAGCAAGAAATTATGAATATCATAAAGTTTGTTTTGTTTTCGATTAGTGCAGGCGTAATCCAAATTGTGAGTTTCACACTGCTTAGTGAACTTGTTTTCAAAGACGCACAAAGCAAATATGGAATATCATACTTTATTTCTCTTGCGTTGTCAGTTTTATGGAATTTTACATTCAACAGAAAATTCACTTTCAAAAGTGCAAGTAATGTGCCTGTTGCAATGCTTCTTGTTTTGGCATACTACGCTGTGTTCACACCTATATCAATTTTTGGTGGTGAAGCACTGATTGGTCTTGGCTGGAACGAATACTTGGTTTTGTTTATCACAATGGTTGTTAATATGGCTACTGAGTTTTTGTGGACAAGGTTTGTTGTTTATCGAAAGTCTATTAACAGTGCCGTTAAGCCAAAAGAAGATAAAGTAGACGACATAAAAGAAGACGATAAAAAAGCAAACGACAAAAAAGTTGATTATAAAGAGAATGATAAAAAATAATATGGAACAAAAGATAATAACTTGAACAAATAACAGGAACAATCAAAAAATAGCGAATAATATTATGACAATAAAAAAGCCACCCAAATTAATGGTGGTTTTTTTACTTTCTATTTTCCTAAACAGAATTTTTCAAAAATTCGGTCAACGATTTCTTCGCTCGATGTTTCGCCTGTGATGTTACCTAGGCTATTCCAAGCCTGTTTAATGTCAAGGGCAACTAAATCTAAACTAAGATTATTTTCTAAACTTGTTTTAGCGTTTTGCAAACTACTAAGTGCGTTTAGTAATGCTTCTTCGTGACGAGCATTTGTTATCAAAATTTGATTACCTAAAATGTTTTTGTCTACAACCATATCAAATAACATAGATTTTAGTTTTTGAATATTTGCGTGTTTGAGTGCGCTAATTTCGATAATTTGCTTTTGATGAGCGTTGTTGTCTATATCAATTATTTTTTTAACTGCATCAATAACATTTTGGCAAATTGCAAGGTCTGTTTTGTTGAGTGCGTAAATGGTTTTGTAATTCTTCGTTTTGTCCAAAATATACTCATCTTCTTTTGATAGACCAATGATACTATCTAATACTACTAACACGATGTCGGCACTATCTAGTTGTTTTACTGCCTTTTCAATTCCCATTTGTTCTACAATGTTGCTACTTTCGTGAATTCCAGCAGTGTCGATTAGGTTAAAACTCATACCATTATACTCATAACTTTCTTCCACAGTGTCACGGGTAGTGCCGGCAATGTCGGTTACTATTGCTCTATCGTAGCCAAGCAAACTGTTTAGCAAACTGCTTTTTCCAACATTTGGTTTGCCCACAATCAAAACATCAATTCCACTTTTAACTTGTTTTCCTGTCTTGCTTGTTTCGAGCAATTTTTTGGTGTCTAATATTGTTTTATCAA
>CATZIR010000102.1 GCA_958420145.1 uncultured Eubacteriales bacterium
TTTTGCAAGATAGACGAAGAATGTGACAACCTTATGAAAACTGCCTTTGATGTGTTTAATTTGACGGCTCGTGCGCACGATAGAATACTAAAAGTTGCAAGAACTATCGCAGACCTAGACGGCAGTGAAAACATTCAGCAAGAACATATAATCGAAGCGATAAACTATCGTTCGTTAGACAAAAAATTTTGGATATAAGGAATAAAAAATGGAATACTCATTAAACGACAAGGCAATAATTTGGCTAAATCTATTTGACTTTTTGACGATTGAAAAAAGACATCGTATTTTACAATTTTTTGATGAACCAAAAGATATTTTTTCTTCTTTCAAAAATCACTACGAAGTTTTCTCTAAAATAGTAACGCTAGAGCAATACAATAAAATGTGCTGTGCATTAAACCTAAATTTTGTCGATAATGAGATTATTAATTTAGACAAAAACAAAATTCAAGTTTTGACATATCTAAATCCACTTTACCCACAAGACTTTGTAACCCATTATACCCTTTGGCACTCTATTGCAAAGGTGATGTTAGTTTAATAAAAGATTTTTCTATCGCAGTTGTAGGAACGAGAAAGGTTAGCAAATATGGTGCTTTTGCCACCGAAAAAATTGTGACTGGACTAGCACAAGCAGGAGTTACAATCGTTAGTGGTATGGCAACGGGAGTCGATACAATCGCTCACACGATAGCACTAAAAAATGGAGCAAAGACCATTGCAGTTTTAGGCAGTGGTTTTGACCATATCTTTCCAAAGTCCAATTTTGAACTATATCAAAAAATTTGCGAAAACGGTTTGGTTATAACCGAGTATGTTCCATCAATGAAGCCACTTGCGTATAACTTTCCGGTTAGAAACAGAATTATTGCAATGCTTTCAAAAGGCGTTTTGATGACAGAAGCAGGGCTAAAAAGTGGAGCAATATACACAATTAATTATGGCATTGATTATGGCAAAGAGATATTTATTGTTCCGGGAAACATAGATAGTTTTTCTAGTCAAGGCTGTAATCAACTACTAAAAAGGGCGCAAACTGCATTAACCACTTGTGCAGAAGATATTTTAGACTTTTTTCATATTGAGAAAATATCTCATCAAGGACCCAAACAGACACAAATTTCTATGGAACAAAAGATAGTTTTAGATGCGATTGGCAACAACGAACTATCGTTTGATGAGATTGTAGCAAAAACAAAATTCGACATAAAAACCCTAATCAGATTGTTGACAACATTGGAGATTAGTGGTTTAATTAAAAAATCTGCAGGAAACTTTTACTCACGCATTGTTAAAGATTAGAAAAAGGAATATATATGAATTTATTAGTAATAGAAGGAACAGGAAAAGAAGCAACGATTAAAAAATATCTCGGCAGTGATTGGGAAGTTTTTGCAACAAAAGGTCATGTTAGAGATTTGCCAGAAAAATCTCTTGGTCTTGACCCAAAAACTTTTGCTCCACAATATATGATAATGCCAGACAAGGAAGCGATAGTAAAAAAACTAAAACAAAAAGTAAAGAACGCTGACTTAGTGTATCTCGCAACCGACCCTGATAGAGAAGGTGAAGCAATTTCTTGGCACTTAGCATACATTTTGGGCTACGACAAAGACAAAGAGTGCCGTGTAGAATTTAACGAAATCACAAAAGATGTTATTCTAAAAGCACTAACAAAACCTAGAAAAATTAATATAGACCTTGTAGACGCTCAGCAAGCAAGACGAGTTCTTGATAGATTGGTGGGTTATAAAATATCTCCAATTCTATGCAAAAAAATTGCTAAAAATTTGAGTGCAGGTCGTGTTCAATCAGTTGCCCTAAAACTTGTTGTAGATAGAGAAAGAGAAATCCTAAACTTTAAGCCACAAGAGTATTGGACAGTTAAAGCGCAACTAGAAAAGCCAAGCATAAGTCCCAAATTTAGTGCTTTGCTTCATTCATTCAAAGGCAAAAAACTAAAAGTTAAAAATGCCGAAGAAAAAGACAAAGTTGTTACCGAAATCAAACAAAATCCTTTTGTAGTATCAAAGGTAGATAAAAAGGTTAGTTACACTCACGCACCAGCACCATTCATAACAAGCAGTTTGCAACAAGATGCGTCAAACAAACTAAATTTTAGCACCAATGTAACATCTCGAATCGCTCAGGAACTATACGAAGGTGTCGTTTTAGGAAACGAAGGCAAAATAGCGTTAGTAACATATATCAGAACTGACTCAGTTAGAGTTAGCGAAGAAGCACAAGCAAAAGCAAAAAAATATATTATAGAAAACTTTGGCAAAGAGTTTGTGCCAGCAAGACCAAATATCTACAAAACAAAAGGCAATGCCCAAGACGCCCACGAAGCAATTCGTCCAACACACATCGAACGCACACCAGAGAGTATCAAACCATTTGTAAAGCCAGAAATTTACAAACTTTATAAACTAATCTATGAAAGATTTTTGGCAAGCCAAATGAGTCAAGCAGAATACAATCAAGTTAATTGCGATATTAATGCAGGCGAATACACCTTTAAGGTGACTGGCAAAACTCCAAAATTTATTGGTTGGACAAAGGCATATCAAACATATGTAGACGACAACAAAGACGATGACGAAAAGGAAGAAAAATTACCACCACTAAATGTCGGCGATGTTCTAAATCTTAACGACCTACTTTCCGAGCAAAAATTCACAAAACCAACCCCACGATACACCGAAGCCACACTTAACAAAGAGATGGAAACCAATGGTATTGGCCGTCCTGCAACATATGCACAAATTTTCAGTGTTTTGTATAACCGAAAATATGTTGAAAAAGAAGGCAAACAACTAAAACCAACAGAACTTGGCTTCAAGGTTAACGATATGCTCCAAAAGTTCTTTGCCGACATTATGAATGTTAACTTTACATCTAATATGGAAAGTTCGCTCGACGAAATTGCCGAAGGCAAAAAAGGTTGGCAAGAAGTTATCACTAAGTTTTACTATCAACTTTTGCCAGAACTAAAAAATGCAAACCTAGATAGAGAACCAGTCGAAAGAGAAAAGAAGACTTATGAAGTTAGCGATGTTCATTGCTCAAAATGTGGCGCTTTAATGATTATAAAAGACGGCAAGTATGGAAAATTCCTTGCTTGTCCAAACTACCCAAAATGCCAAAATATTCAAAGCCTAAATGCTCCAAAAGTTGTTGGCAAATGCCCAAAATGTGGCAAGAAACTATTGGAAAGAAAATCTAAAAAAGGCACGCTCTACTACGCTTGCGAAGACTACAAAGAATGCAAGTTTATCTCTTGGGACAAGCCTATCGAAGAAAAATGCCCACAATGTGACTGCTATTTGGTAGAAAAAGTCACCAAAAAGGGAACTTTTAGACACTGCTCAAATCCAGATTGCAACTACTTTGAAAAAGTTGGAGCGGAAAAGCCAAAAGATACCGACATCGAACCAGCATAAAACAAAAAACGGCAATTCGCCGTTTTTTTGTTTGCAGATGTTTGAAAAATTGCACTTTTTTGATATAATCAAACTTGGAGAAAATATGAAAGACAAAATAGTAAATATCATTGGCGCAGGGCTTGCTGGCTGTGAATGT
>CATZIR010000103.1 GCA_958420145.1 uncultured Eubacteriales bacterium
ATAAAATGTCACAAATAAAACAAGTTCCAAATCTTTCGTCATTCACTTTTTTTATAGAAACTTTGAGTAGACTGTTTCCAGTTCTTTCTTTAAAAATCAATGGCAAATGATTTTTGAACTCTTTTGTGTCAATAAAATCTAACCAATTCATTAATTTGTCCCCCTAAAATTGCATAGATATATTATCATTTTTAGTGCATTATGTCAATACCTACTTTTGTTTTCGTTAGTAATTAAAAATAAGAAAAATGCAACATAACAAAGAAAATCTATTTGAACCAAATACTTTCTTAGTTATCACTTTTTTTCTGCAATAATTCATAACTACTAATATGGAAAATGTAAAGATTCATTCATCAAGTGTGGTTTCTGAGAACAGTAAATTAATTGGCACTGTGGTTATAGGCAAAAACTGCATTGTTGAGCATTGCGAGATAAAAGACTCGGTTATTGCTGACAACTGCGTAATAAAAAATAGTCAAATAGAAGATAGCGAAATTTCTAGTGGTTGCAACATC
The DNA here is from genome assembly GCA_958420145.1 of uncultured Eubacteriales bacterium. Taxonomy (GTDB): domain Bacteria; phylum Bacillota; class Clostridia; order Christensenellales; family UBA1242; genus CAKVNM01. The sequence goes on from CATZIR010000103.1 coordinate 519, forward strand.
GGTCCTTTTGCTCACATTAGGCCTAATTGCAAAGTGGGTAGCAATGTAAAAATAGGAAACTTTGTGGAACTAAAAAATGCGATTATTGGTTCTAGAACAAAAATTCCACACCTAAGTTATGTTGGTGATTGCGAAATAGGAAGCGATGTTAATATTGGTTGTGGTGTTATTTTTTGCAACTATGACGGCAAAGACAAGTATAAATCTTTTGTGGGTGATAGGGTATTTATTGGTAGCAACTCCAACATCATCGCACCGGTTGTGATAGAGAACGATAGTTTTATCTCAGCAGGCACGACTGTTACTCACGATGTTCTAAAAAAGCAATTTTGTATAGGTAGAGTTCGTAACGAGATGTGGAAAAATAACTACAATCCATATGCACAAAACTTTTTAGGTAAACTCAAATATTTTGGAACTGACGGTATTCGTGGAATAGTTGGCGAAGATTTTGACGAAGAGTTTTTTATTAAACTCGGCTATGCTATCTCTAAACTTCAAAAAAACGCTAAGATTTTAATTGCCCGAGACACAAGACCAAATGGCGTGATGATAAAAGACAACTTGATAAAAGGATTGTGTTCTAATAAAGTAAAAGTGTTAGACGCAGGCATAATTTCTACTGGGGCGCTGTGCTACCTAACTAAAACTTATGGCTTTGATTATGGCATTATGATAACGGCGTCGCATAACCCAAGCGAGTATAACGGAATTAAAATTTTTGATAAAAAAGGCTATAAAATCAACGAAAATCAAGAATTTTTTATCGAAAAACACATAAAAATGCCCAAAATTGTGAAAAGTAGCAAATTTCAGCCATTTTCAACTAAGCCATATTTTGACTATTTATCAACTCTTTTTTCAAAACAAACAGTAAACTTATCAGTGTTTTTAGATTGTGCAAATGGGTCGACAAGTGACTATGCTAAGAACATGTTTGAACAACTAGGTTACAAGGTTCAAGCGATAAACACCAAGGGCGACATTAATAAAAACGCAAGTGTGCTAGATAACGCTATTTTTGAAGAGAACTTCAAAAAATCAAACTGTGAAATTGGTTTCTGCTTTGACGGTGACGGCGATAGAGTGATGTTTATTTCAAAAAAATATGGCTTGTTCGACGGCGACAAACTTCTATACTTGTTTGCTAAATACTACAAACAAAAATTCGTTGTTGGAACTATTATGACAAATTATGCCATAGAAAAAGCACTAAAAAAACACGGTATTCGACTTTTTAGAGCAAAGGTTGGAGATAGAAATATCGCTAGACTTCTCAAAAAGAAAGATTATATGATTGGCGCAGAGGAGTCTGGACACATTATCATAAAAAAATATTTGACAACAGGCGACGGACTTTTAACCGCACTCAATATTGCACAAATATTTGCTAAAAATGAAAAATTGTTTGAAGATGTTAGCAAAATAAAATTGCTACCAGTCTACAAAAAGAAGATTGAAACCAAGAAGAAAGAAATCTTGAAAGATCCTACCATTCAAAATATTATAAAAAGTCAAAACGAAGTTATCAAAACTAAGGGTAGAGTTATTGTTAGGCCAAGTGGCACAGAGCCTAATATTAGAATTACGGTGGAGAGCGAAGACGAACTTCTTGCCCAAAATGTGATGAAAAACATTGCCGATGCGATTACAAAAAAATTAAAAAAAGTGTAAAAAATCGCAAAAAAACAGCAAAAATGATAAAAAATACAAAAAAATCGAGTTTTTTCTCGATTTTTTATTAATTCAATATCCAAACAGCCATATTCAAACTACTTGCTAGGCAAAGCCAAACAGGATAGATTAGAAGAATTGACGAGTATAGCATTTTGGTTTTGTATATCTCTAAAATTAGTTTCACGGCTAAAATTAGATTGAAAATTAAGACGATGTTTCCAAGTAGTAATTGCTTTAGTGTGAAGAACACCAAACACCATAAAATATTAAAAACACCATTTAGTATTAACAAAATCACAACTTTTCGTGGCAAGTTTTCTTTTTTAATCCACAAAAATAAAATGATTGCAAATGTTAGATATATAACAGTCCAAACAGTTGGTATAACCCAGTTAGGAATCCATTCGGTGGGCTTAGTTAGTCCGTTGAACCAGTCATTTCCCAGTTGAACAAAAACTGCTCCTAGTCCACCCACTAGCACGATTGCCGCTAGCATAATCACTATTGCCCATATAACATTTTTCTTTTCTCTTTCCATAATGCTATTTTATGCTTTTATGTGTCTATTATGTATTTTTGTCATAAAAAATCTTAAAATAGCTTTTTTCTTTTTTTAATAATAAAAAAATAGGTATAATTTACTATAAGGAGAACAATATGGACAAATTTTCAACAAAAGAATATTTAGAAAAACTAAACGAGTATTGGAGAGCGACTAACTACCTTAGTGCTACTCAGTTGTATTTATTAGATAACCCACTACTTCGTGACCACAAACTATGCTATGATGACATCAAGAAAAAGTTGGTTGGTCACTGGGGAACAGTTCCGGGACAAAACTTTATATACGCCCACTGCGACAGAGTGATAAATAAGTATAACCAAGATATGATATACCTATCAGGCCCAGGCCATGGTGGTAACTTTTTAGTTGCCAATAGTTACTTAGAAGGAACATATAGCGAAGTATACCCAAATATTGGCGAAAACAAAGAAGGAATGAAAAGACTTTGCAAACAATTTTCTTTCCCTGGTGGAATTGGTTCTCACTGCGTTCCAGAAACCCCAGGGTCAATTCACGAAGGTGGCGAACTTGGCTATTCGCTAGCCCACGGCTACGGTGCAGTTTTAGATAACCCAAATTTGATTGCTACAGTTGTTGTTGGTGACGGCGAAGCCGAAACAGGACCACTTGCTACTTCTTGGCACTTGAACAAGTTTATAGACCCAGCAAGAGATGGCGCAGTGCTTCCAATTTTACACCTAAATGGCTACAAAATCAGCAATCCAACCATAATGTCGAGAATGCCACACAAGACCATAAAAAGCCTTTTTGAAGGCTATGGCTATGCTCCATATTTTGTTGAAGGCGACGACCCTATGGCTAT
>CATZIR010000104.1 GCA_958420145.1 uncultured Eubacteriales bacterium
GGTGTAGTTTTCGATGTAGTTTAGAAATGCCGAAAAATTGTTGTCATCTATACTTGCTATGCTATTAACAAAAAATTGTAGATTTTCCTTAATTTCCAGATAGTTATGATTTGAAAAAAACTTTTCTAAAATCTTATAGTCCGTAATAATTGTTCTAACTACTTCCGAAATAGTTTGATATTGTAGTAATTCTCTATACTTTTTGATTGAATTATAAAACTCTTTTAGTATGCTAGATAGTTCGTCACTATTATTATTTGCATAATTTTCTACAGCACTATAAAAAGGCATATCTTTATTGGTTTGCTTAATCAACACCAAATCGGCGTCGGTCAAATTATACAGTGGCGACTTTAACACACCTGCAAGCGCTATATCGTCGTTAGAATTTTGCAACAATTTTAAAAATTCAATAATTAGTTTTACTTCGTAACTTGCGAACAAATTAACTTTGTATTCTGCATTTACTGGAATACCTTTTTGCATTAGAACTTTCGCAATTTGCTTTATTGCTTCTTTTGTTCTAGTTAAAATGGCAATATCTTTATATTCAATATTTCTTTCTTGTTTAGTGTCGGCATCAAAAATTTTTGTTTCTAGTAACACACTAATTTTGTCTGCAACAAGTAGTGCTTGCTTTTCTATCAAAGTGTCTTGAGTGGTTAGCAAACTATCGTTTTTAACAGAATAAATTTGTGCTATATTGTTTTTTTCTTCCGCCTTCTTTTGAACATTAATCAAACAAATATTCAGTGGCAAAAGTTTACTATCGCTTCTTGTAAAACTTTCGCCAAAAATAAATTTAGAAGTGTTTTTATAGTCAATTCCACAAGTTTGTTCACGCATAACATTATCAAACACTAAGTTGTTAAAGTTTAGTATATCTTTGTCACTTCGGTAGTTGGCATTTAGTCTAATCACTTCGCCACAGGCGTTATTTAGTAGCTGTTTTTCCTTTTTTATGAAAATTTGTGGGTTGCACTCTCTAAATGCATAGATGCTTTGTTTTACATCGCCTACCATAAATATGTTAGTAAAATTAGTTGTGAGTGCATTTATTATCTCTTCTTGCACTTCGTTAGTGTCTTGGTATTCATCTATAAAAATGTAGTCAAACCTAGATTGCAATTCTTTTTGCACACTTGGGCTAGATAAGGCTTTTAGCGCATAGTGTTCTAGGTCATTAAAATCAAGCGAATTGTTGTCTTGTTTTAGTCTTGTATATTCCTTGTCAAACTCATTAATTACTTCGTAGAACTTGTTAAGATACTTTTTGTTGACATCAAAGTCTTTGGCAAGGTTTTCCATACCATTAATTCGGAAACAAGGAAGCAAATTGTCCATTTCTTTGGTAAAACTCTTTTTCAATTCTTTTATTTGGTCGCTTATCTCTACTTCTTCTGGAGACAAATTTCTATATGGCTTAGAAATGAACTTAGTTGAGTCATACATAGTGTATAGCGAAGCAAAGTCGCTATTTTTGAGTGCAATTAGTCTTGAAAGTGCTTGGTTTGTTAGTTCCAACATTCTGTCGCTACCTATTTGCTGAGAAGGTAAAACTAGGGAGCTAAACTTGGTTATATAGTGGTCTAGCAAACGGTTTATCACCTTTTGGATATAAATTATTGCTGGGTTTTTGTCAAAATTTGTTGTGTAGCAACTCTCTATCGAACTACTAAAAAAATCTTCATTTTTTGACTGCAAAAAGTTGTAGATTGATATTACATTTCGTTTGAAGTTTTTATCATTTCTTGAATCATAAAAAATTTCATAGAGAGATTCAAAGTCGTCATCTTTTTTTTGTGAGTAGTTTTTGAAAACATTTTCAATTGCCTTGGTTTTATAAAAACTAGAGTTGACATCGTCTAGCAAATTAAAATTAGGCTCTATTTGCAAAACATAGAAAAATTCTTTGATAACATTATGGCAAAATTGGTGCAAAGTGCTAATGTTTGCAATGTTAATTTCGTCTAGTTGACTAAGTAGTTTTTCGTTAGTTTGACACTCTTGTTCCAACTCTTTTTTTAGTCGAGACTTCATCTCCAAACTAGCAAGTTTGGTAAAGGTTACAACAAGCATTTTGCTAAGTTCTACATTGTCATTTTTTATTAGCCTTACAATTCTTTCGATTAGAACTTTGGTTTTTCCACTACCAGCGCTTGCCGAAACGAGCAAGTGTTTTTCCTTGCTCTCAATCGCCTTTTGTTGCTGTATTGAAAATTTTATTTTATTACTCATCTACTTTTTCCTTTTTAGTGAAAAAATCTTTTTGTATTTTCTCTTTTTGCTCTCTGTAACCATCGTCTTCACTGTTCCACTTGCAAAGCAATCTATACTTACAATATTTGCAAGTGTCTTTTGTTGGTTTTGGACTAATGTAGCCACTCTTAATCTCACTAAGAGCATTTGCCATAACGCTAATAGCATATTTTTTCAAATCGGCGTACTCTTGTGGAGTAAGTGCATACTCTTTTGAATGATAGTCTAGTGTGCCATCTAAGTTATATTTTATCTTGAAAATTTCACTTTTTGCATTTTGCTCTAGTGTTTGGTCTAGCATTTTGATAATGTCGTCATTTGATAGGCAAACACCACTAAATTTTGTGTTAGCATCTTCTTGCAAAAACTTGTTTTTGATTGGAATGTAGTATGCACCAACAGGAATTAGTCCAGTTAGACTTTCTAAAATCGCTTGGTAGACAATAATTTGAATTTTATTGCCGTAGTAGACATCTCTAAACGAGAAATCACTCTTGCCTGTTTTGTAGTCTAACACAACGAAAAAGTCGTTTGCTTGGTCTATTCTGTCTATTTTTCCCTTTAGTTTTAGTCCTTCATAAGTTTCACTACTTACAAACGTTTTTTCTACAAATGTTGGTTTGAATTTGCTTAGGTTAATCTGCTTTATGATGTTGTCACATAGTCTACTTGCTTCGTTTTTCAAACTATGAACTCTAACTTGTTCTAGCTTTCCTTCGTTTTGCATAAGTTCGCTTGAAAGTGCGTTAGATATAATCTGCTCTTTTTGTGTTTGAGAAATTTCGTAGTTGTTTCGCATTAGGTAGCCAACAATTTTTTCTGCCACAAGGTGCAAGAAGTTTCCAATGTCCACACTCTCCAAGCCAAACTTTTCTCTTTCTTTTAGTCTTAGACCATACTCGACAAAATGAACATAAGGGCAAGCGAAATATCTTTCTATTTGGCTAACCGAAAATGTGCCTTTTGGGAAAAACAGTGTGCTGGTATCAAAAGTGCCATCTACTCTTGTTTGAGCATTTTCTACCAAGTTATTTTTCAGGCTAATGCAAAGACTATCGGTATTATTTTTTGTAGCCAAATTCATTGCGTTAATCTTTCCACCGAACACATATTCATAACTAGACTTATCTACTTTTAGTCCAAACTTTTTAGCACTAATGTAGTCTAACTCGCTTGATACAAGATATAGTGGCAAATTTTTGCCATTAACACTAAGACAATTACTAATCGACGAAAACACTTCGCTTGGCGAAGATGCTTCGCCATTTGATAGTGCTGGATATGAAATAACCAGTTTTTTAGTTGGTAGCAAACATA
>CATZIR010000105.1 GCA_958420145.1 uncultured Eubacteriales bacterium
AATTCGTCTGTGGCAACTTCGCTGGGTAGCAAAGACCTTTATGACGACCTTATTTCAATAAAATATGACGCTGACGGCAACATTACCAACATTAGTGCGAACTCATTCAACGCAAACAAGATTAATAACCAAATTTTAACCGACTGCCAAGACAAACTTAGCAACACAACTGATTTGTCGTTTGATGTTGCTCTTGGCTGTTTTAGTGGTGTGCCACTACTAAACAACATTGGACCTAAAATAAAAATAAAGATGTTACCAATCGGAAACATACAAAGTGCGTTCAAAAGTAGTTTCACGTCACTTGGAATAAATCAAACCTACCACGCAATATACCTAAACTACACGGTGAGCGTTTCCGTTTTATTACCTGGGTCTGACAGAAATGTAACGGTATCTTCTCAAATACTAATAAGCGAAAGCATTATTGTGGGAAAAGTGCCACAAGTATATTTTGGAAACAATAGCACGCTAAACAACCAACTAAATTTAGTGCCATAAAATAAATATTTTAATTTCAATAGACAACAAATTAAAAAAAATGTATAATCTAAGGATATGGAAAAGATATTTTTAGACAATGCTAGCACAACAAAAATAGATAGCGAAGTAAACGACCTTATTGCCAAAATAAATTTGGTAGATTTTTACAACCCTTCGGCTATGTATCACGAGAGCATTGAGATTAAAGACAAGATAGAAAACGCACAAAAGACAATAGCAAAAATACTAAATGTTAACTACGAAAACATTATTTGGACAAGTGGTGCAACGGAATCTAATAACCTAGCCATTATGGGAAGCGTTACAGCAAAGAAAAATGCAGAGTATATTTTCTCTAGTGGTGAGCACCCATCAGTTTACAACGAAGCAAAATATCTTGAGCAAAAAGGTGCAGTGGTCCACTATGTAAAGTTAACAAGCGAAGGTGTAGTAGATATAGAACACTTAAAGTCACTACTAAACGAGAATACTCACTTTGTTAGTATAATGTTTGTTAGCAACGAGACAGGTGCAATAAACGACATAAAGGCAATTTCTCACATTATAAAGAGTTACAATCCTAACATCATTTTTCATGTAGACGGAGTTCAAGCATTTGGCAAAATAAAGTGCGACTTGCAAAAACTTGGAGTTGATGCATTCTCAATTAGTGCACACAAGTTCCATGGCCCAAAAGGCGTAGGTGTTTTATACTACAAAAATCCTAATAAACTAAAACCAATTTTGCTTGGAGGCGGGCAACAAAAGGGCTATCGCAGTGGCACAGAAAATGTCAGTGGTATTTTAGGAACAGAACTTGCTAGTATTAAAGCATACGAAAATTTAGAACAAAACTACAATTTAGTAAAATCGTTTAGAGATATGTTCATAAAACAAATGTCAACTGATTTAGCAAATGTAGACTATCAAATAAACGAAAATTCAAGTAACAACAGCCCATATGTGCTATCAGTAAGTTTTAAAGGACTAAAAAGCGAAGTTTTGATGCATATGTTAGAGCAAAAAGGTATGTTGGTTGGCACTGGCAGTGCTTGTTCAAGCAAAAAACAAGAAAACAGAATTCTTGCTAGTATGGGAAAGAAAATTGACTATGTTAAGGGCAATATTAGAATTAGTTTTTCAAACTACAACACCACAAGCGAAGTGGAAAAGGCAAGCAAAATTTTCACTCAAACAATATTAGAACTATATAAAAATATTTCACGATAGATAAGGAGTAAAAAATGGAAACAAAAAATGTTATCGTTATAAGATATAGCGAAATTCACCTAAAAGGTGGCAATAGAAATTACTTTGAAAAAGCACTACTCAAAAACATCAAGCTTACACTTGAAAATATAGACTGCATGACAAGTAGATTTAATAGCAGATATTTTGTTAGTGACTATAATTCTGCCGACGAAAAACTGATTATAGAAAAATTACAAACAGTGTTTGGCATTCACTCAATAAGTAGAGCCTTGCAAATAAAGAGCGACAAAACTATGCTCTTTAACTTTTTTGAAAACTACAAGTTGGATGCTAAAACATTCAAGGTAGACACAACAAGAGCAGATAAAAGTTTCCCTATGAGTTCAATGGAAATTTCAAGGGAAGTTGGTGGAATAATATTAGACAACAACCCAAACCTTTCTGTTGATTTGCATAATCCAGAAAAAGTGGTTTATATCGACATTCGAGAAAACGGATACACATATATTTTTGACGACCACATCAAGTGTCTAGGTGGTATGCCTGTTGGCACTGCTGGAAAAGGACTTGTGTTGCTTTCTGGTGGAATTGACAGTCCAGTTGCTGGTTTCAAGGTTGCAAAGCGTGGTATGAATATTATGGGAATACATTTCCACAGTTACCCATACACAAGCGAACAAGCAAAAAACAAGGTTATTAAACTTGCTAGTTTAATCAAACCATACACTCAAATCTACAAACTTATTTGTATTCCATTTACAAAAATTCAAGAAGAAATTCACAAACACTGCGACCCAGAGTTTATGATTACTATAATGCGTAGATTTATGGTTAGAATTGCCGAAAAAGTGGCTAAAACATACAAATGTCAAGCACTTGTTACAGGTGAAAGTCTAGGTCAAGTTGCTAGCCAAACAATAGAAAGCATAACAAGCACAAATAGTGTGGCACAAAACTTGCCAATTCTAAGACCATTAATCACTATGGACAAAGAAGAAATCGTCGAAGTTGCTAAAAAAATAAATACTTTTGAAACATCTATTTTGCCATACGAAGACTGTTGCACAGTGTTCTTGCCAAAATTCCCAGTAATAAAACCAAAAATAGAAAAAGTTTTAAAAGAAGAAAGCAAGTTAGATGTGGAGACACTTGTTAACGAAGCCGTAGCAAATTTAGAAGAAATCATTGTGCCAGAAATATAAAATTACGAAAAGAAAAAGCAACAAAATTGTTGCTTTTTTATTATCTCATTTTTCTTATTAATCCAACCACTTTGCCTAAAATTATGACATTTTGAGTGTAAATTGGGCTCATACTATCATTTTCTGGTTGCAATCTAAATCTTCCTGTTTCTCGATAAAATCGCTTTACTGTTGCGTGATAATCAATCATTGCTACAACAATCTCACCATTTTCTGCAGTTGATTGCTTGTGAACCACGATATAGTCACCATTTCTAATACCAGCATTAATCATACTGTTGCCTTCGGCTTGCAACATAAACAAATCTTGACAATTAAACAAGTTTTGTGGAAAAGAGTAGATGCTTTCGTAATTTTCTACTGCCAAAATAGGTGTTCCACAAGTTACCGTTCCAACAAGTGGTATTTGAACCATAGGTTCGCTATCAATCATTTCTTGTTGTTTTCGCATTTCGGTAATTTCAAATGCTCTTGCCTTAGAATCTTCGTTTTTTCTAATTAGTCCACGCTTTGACAAAATGTCTAGGTAGTAACTAATTGTAGATGTGCTTTTAATTCCTAAATAATTTGCCATTTCTCTAACACTAGGAAGATAATTCTTTTCAGTAGAACACTCGCAAATATATTCCATTAATTTAGTCAAATTTTGTTCAATTTTTTTCATCTTTC
>CATZIR010000106.1 GCA_958420145.1 uncultured Eubacteriales bacterium
GAAAAAGCAAACTGAATTGCAAAACAAATTGTCACTTGTTGATGATAGTCAAAAATATGCAATACTTAGCGAATTGCAAAATACAATTAGAGAAATTCAAGCAAAGAAAACGGAGGAATAAATTTTGAACGAAAAATTTCAAACAGAATACCAAAAGTTATTAGAAATTGGTAAGAAAAAAGGTGCATTAAACGAAGAAGATATCATCTTAAAGTTCATGAAGTTAGAGGCAACCGCAAAGGAAACCGACGAAATGATTGCAAAACTTAAGGAAAATGGTATCAAAATTAATGTTACAAAAGACGATTTAGACTATGATGCACTAGCGAGTCAAGTTAGTGTTGACGACCCAGTAAAATTGTATCTTAAGGACATTGGCAAAGTGCCACTACTAACTCCAGAACAAGAAGTGGAACTCGCTAAAAGAATTATTGATGGTGATGAACAAGCAAAGGCACAACTATGTGAAGCAAACCTTCGTTTGGTAATAAGCATCGCAAAGCGTTACTCAGGCAAAAATATGCAATTTTTGGACTTGATTCAAGAAGGCAATTTGGGACTACTAAAAGCAGTTGACAAGTTTGACTACACCAAAGGATTTAGATTTTCGACCTATGCAACATGGTGGATTAGACAATCCATTGTTCGTGCATTGGCTGACCAAGCAAGAACAATTAGAATTCCAGTTCATATGGTAGAAACAATCAACAAAATTGGCAGAGAAAGTAAAAAAATGTTGCAAGAACTTGGCCGTGAACCTACCACAGAAGAACTTGCCGAAAGACTTGGTATGCCAGCAAATAAGATTAGTGAAATTCAAAAGATTGCACTTGACCCAATCTCACTTGAAAGCCCTATTGGTGAAGAAGAAGACAGCAAGATTGCAGACTTTATCGAAGATGATACATCTGTCTCTCCAGTAGAAAATGCAACTCGTAGTATGCTAAGGGGACAACTACTATCAGTTATTGATACTCTTACTCCTCGTGAGCAAAAAGTTATTCGTCTTAGATATGGTCTAGATGACGGCAATCCAAAAACACTTGAGCAAGTTGGACAAGAGTTTAATGTTACTCGTGAAAGAATTAGACAGATAGAAGCCAAAGCACTTAGAAAACTTCGTAACCCAACAAGAAGCAAAAAACTAAAAGACTTTAATGAATAACATTTATTTTGATAAAACAAAATTTTGTTATATCATTAAATAAGGAGAAAATATGTCAACAATACTAAATTTAGACAAGAGATTGGAAACAGTTGTTAGTTTATGTGATAAGCACAAGGTTATTGCTGATATTGGCTGTGACCATGGACTTGTTACGGCAGAACTAATTTTGCAAGAAAAAGCAGAACGAGTTATCAGCACCGAAATCAGTTCAGATTGCCTAAACAAAGCAATTAATCTAGCAAATAAAATTAATATCTTGCCTTTTATATCTTTTAGAGAATGTGACGGCTTTAAGTTAGTAACAAAATATGATAAAGTTAACCAAGCAGTAATAGCAGGAATGGGTGGCAAGAAAATCATAGAAATTATGGAACACAAGCCTAGAAAACTATGGAATTTTGTTTTGCAACCTATGAGCGAAGTGGTGGAACTAAGAAGATATTTGCTCGCTAATCACTATAGATTTATTATTGATAAACTAATATATCAAGACGGCAAATACTATAATGTTATAAAGGTAGGAAAGGGCAAACAAAAAATGAGCGAACTTGAACTACAGTTTGGCTTTTCTAACTTTAGAGAGAACTACGAAGTTTTGTATCAATATCTAAAAGAAAAACAAACAAAACTAACCACTTTAAAAGAAAAATTTGGTTTGCTTAACGACGAAAATGAGCAAATGCTCATATATGTTAACGAAGCATTGGCACTTTTTGAGCCAAAACAAGATGTTAAAGAAGTTGTGGAAAACGAACTAAAAAAAGAAACGACGCAGACAACAAACAAAGAACAATCACAGCCAGAAGGTAGCGATAAAACACAAGACACTCAACAATAAACAGAAAATAAAAAATAAAGGAACGATATAATGGAAAAACTATTAGAATATCAAAAACTAGACACCGAACTATTTAGACTACAAAGAGATATTAACAAAAATGAAAGCCGAAAAGAAGCACAGTCTATGGTGGCTGTTGTAAAGGATGCACAAGCACACATAATTAGTTTGGAAAGACTTGCTAAAAATCTTTGCGACGATGTTGAAAAACTAAAAGCAGTCCAAAACTAGGGTATCAGTTTGGTAGAGAAATATTCAAAACAAACATCACAAAACCTTAGTGAACAAGAACTAAATGACCTAAAAGCAAAAATCAAACAAGCTTCAAAACAACTAAATGAACTTGAAAATAGATTGCTTAGCAACGAACAAAAGTCAAAACAAGTTATTATGGACTTTGACAACACCAAGAAAAAAGCAAATGTTGCTCGCGCTCGTCATCAAGAAGCAAAGGCAAAATTTGATGAATTCTATGCTACAAAAGTTCCACAAATAGAAGAACTAAGACAAAAAATGCAAGCACTTGAAAAAACAATCGAGCCAGCAATGATTAATAAGTATAAGGCAATGAAGCAAGATGGCGTATTTCCAGTGATTGTTTCTTTAGTTGACAATCGTTGTGGTGGTTGCAGAATGGAACTTCCAAAGGGTGCAGTCGATGCGGTAAAGGAAAGAGGAAAACTAGAATGTCCTTCTTGTCACAGACTAATTTATATAAAAAATTAAGATTGATTAAGTTCAATCTTTTTTTTATGCCAAAAAATATCTACGCTTTGTAATAAAACTAAATTAGCACAAGTAAAATATAGTATTAGAAAAGAATAGTTTGGACAAAATAAGACATATTTCGTGACTAATTTGTAGGCACTAACTATGTAAAAAAACTTGTTTGAACTACAATATAAAGGAGGGCTAGATGCATATTTATTGTGTTCGCTTAAAAACCCTAAAAATACTATTTTTGCTTGTTTTGACTGTCTCGCTACTTGCTATTAGCATAGATGGTTATGTGCCAGCAAGTGTATACTTTGGAGCAAGTTTACGAAAAGTTCCAATATACTATGTCAACACCGAAGAAGCAAAGGTAGCCATAAGTTTTGACGCTGCTTGGGGTGCAGACAAAACAGAAAAAATTATGGAAATTTGCAAGGAATACGGGGTCAATGCTACATTTTTCTTAACAGGTTTTTGGGTAGAAGATTATCCAGAAATGGTAAAGAAGATTTACGATAATGGCTTTGAAATTGGAACACACTCAAACACTCACCCAGATATGACCAAGCTATCAAAAAGTCAAATGAAAATGGAACTTGAAACTTGCTGTGATTTGATTACAAAAATAACTAATCAAAAAATAGAACTTTTTAGACCACCATTTGGAGCATACAACGACACTTTGATAGAAACGGCGACCGAACTAGGACTAAAAACTATTCAATGGGATGTTGATAGTTTAGACTGGAAAGGCCTATCTGCAATGGAAATTACAAACAGAATTATTAATGGTGCACATAATGGAAGCATAATATTG